>NZ_JABXJH010000030.1:0-54357 GCF_013373675.1 Bacteroides sp. L10-4 | reverse complement strand
ATGTACTCCAACTCCACACGTTGTTTCTTGGTAAGTTTTACTTCTGTGATTCTCATAGCTGTATCTTACCTTGGTATTATGCAAAAACCGTGCCAACATATGTACATTAATTTTTAGTAGCTACTTATGAACCGACTTGTTTGGAAACTTCTTCGCCAGCACATCAGTATCGGACAGCTGGCCGGCTTTTTCCTCGCCAATCTTTTCGGCATGATGATTGTATTGTTGAGCGTACAATTCTATCGTGACGTCCTCCCCGTCTTTACGGAAGGAGATAGTTTCATGAAGAAGGATTATATCATAGTCACCAAAAAGATAAGTGCTCTCGGCAGCTTTGCCGGGAAAAGCAACACATTCTCCGAAGAGGAGATAAAGGAGCTGAAAGCCCAACCTTTTACTAAGGGAGTAGGCGCGTTCACTCCTTCCTTGTTCAAGGTTTCTGCCGGACTCGGCATGCAGGAAGCCGGTATCCGCTTATCAACAGAGATGTTTTTCGAGTCTGTACCCGACGGATATGTGGATGTCAGTCTGGACAAATGGCATTTTGACGAAGATAGCCGGATAATCCCCATCATCATTCCACGCAATTATCTGAACCTCTACAACTTTGGTTTTGCACAAAGCAGGAGCCTGCCGAAACTCTCCGAAGGCTTGATGAGTCTGGTACAGATGGACATCATGATGAGGGGCAACGGACGTGTGGAACAATACAAAGGCAACATTGTGGGATTCTCCAACCGGCTGAATACCATTCTCATCCCCCAATCCTTCATGGACTGGGCCAACAAGAACTTTGCACCGGAAAAAGAGGCCGAACCGTCCCGCCTTATTGTGGAAGTGAAGAATCCCACTGACACAGCCATCACAGATTATTTCCGACAGAAGAACTACGAAACCGAAGGCAACAACCTGGACGCAGGAAAGACAACCTATTTCCTACGCCTCATCACGGGCCTCGTCATGGGAGTAGGACTGTTCATCAGCATTCTGTCATTCTACATACTGATGCTGAGTATCTTCCTGCTTCTCCAAAAGAACACGGTAAAACTGGAAAACCTGCTGTTGATAGGATATAGCCCGACACGGGTAGCCACTCCTTATTATATACTGACAGTAGGGCTGAATGTACTGGTGCTGTTCCTCGCCATCGGTAGTGTGGTATGGGTACGCAGTTATTACATAGAAGTAGTCCGGAATCTCTTCCCGCAATTGGAAAGCGGGTCACTGCTTCCATGTATCCTGGCCGGCGGCCTGCTGTTTCTTGCAGTATCCATGCTGAACGTATTGGCAATACAACGGAAAGTCAGCAACCTCATCAGATTGAGAAGATAAAGCCAAGTTCGCCGGAACATGGTTCTGCCACACTGAGTACAAGTAAAAAAGTTCCTATAGATAAGTAATAAAATTCCGAAGAACAGATAGATAAGTTCCGAAGATTAGAACATTGTTTCTATCCCAAGCCTTGGGATAGAAATTTCAAGTGTTGGGATAGACATCCGCAACCTTGGGACGGACATCCCAACACTTGAAACAAGCTTTATCCGATTTCCTTTTCGCCCATTCCGCCGGTCTGTGGCTATGAAATGGACTCCATTGCCATCCGTTCCTACATACAGCATATTTTTGCCGTCGCTGGAAAGGGAAGAGATGATGTTACACCCCACCTCCACAAAATACTCAAATTCTCCGAAACGGGTGATATTGTTAAAAGCACACACATGCTTGCCGTCTTTTACATTATGATAGGATTTCACTTTTCTGTCAGACAATCGTAACGAATACAGTCCCTTCCCGGTTGCCATCCATAGCATTCCCTGCTCATCCAATGAAAGTCCGGTGACAACATTCGAAGCAGAAAGGGCATTTTTATCCAGTAATATTTACTCCAAGTTTCCTTTCTTTGATACCGGTGCCGGAAAACAAGAGTTCACACGGAAAGCATGGTTGCTCTTCATTACCGGATAACTCGATATACCGTACTCCCATAATAATCTGCGACGGAAGCTCTACTTTTATAATCCATAAACGTATATTGCCCTGCCGGCATCAGCACAATCTCGGCAATTCCGATGTCATAGAAATCAAGAGACTTGTCGGCTTTGGGTGCCTCTTCGGTGTGCACAGATTTAGAACTCGAATTTTTCCAACTTCATGGCAGCCAGTTTCTGTATTTTAGGCACCAGAGTCACAAAATGATCTGCTTTTTCATGGGCAGACAATGACTCTGCATCTTTCCATGTTTCACAAATCATAAGAACATCGCTGCGAGTTGCACTCTCAAACACATCGTAAGCAATGCATCCATTGTCCTTTAAGGAATATGCGACCAGTTCTTTGGCAGATTCCAATACTGCGGCACGGTTCTCCGCACTTACCTGAATAAAAACATTTAATCTAATCATACTTATATAAATTTTAAGTGTACTGCAAATGTAAACAGAATAAACCAAAACTGTGCAATTATTCCTCAAACATGTGGTCTCGTTTCCACACCTTTCCACACTCACAATAAATTAGCAAGTTTACAATTAAATCCTATCACACTGCATTACAACCACATACATCAAAACACATTTTTCTGGCATCCCCTTTGCATCATTCTTAGTATCAGAGATAACAAAATAATATATTCACCTAAAACTTAACGATTATGAAAAAAGTATTAGTAGCATTAGCAATGATTCTGGGAGTAGGCAGTTCTGTAGCATTCGCACAAGAAGCAAATGATTCTACTGTGGCAGTAGCCCAAGTTCCGCAGGATGATTTTGTAAAACTGAATCCGGCAGAGTTGCCGCAAGCCGTCATGCAGACGTTGACCAAAGAGCACCCGGAAACTTTGGTAAAGGAAGCCTACGTAAAGGGAAAAGACGAAGCCAAGGTTTACAAAGTAATTATTGCTGCCCAGGACGGAACGGAAACCACAGTTGTTTTAAACGAAAAAGGTGAAGCCGTAAAGGAATAAACTTATATCGGTAGCAGAAAGTTTCTTCATTACAGACTACACAGATTTTCACGGATCATTTTATTGAAAAAACAAGTATTTAAAATTAGTTCTGTGTCAATCTGTGTAATCCTGTGGTGAAAAGACTTTTGGTTCAATCTTTTTCCGTATCAAACACTCAGTCTTGCAAACTGCGCCTACTCAGAATATCGTCCATGTGCTTCAATGCCCATCCCACCAAAGATTCGATATGCGGCATCAGGCTACATCCGGTTTCCGTAAGATTATATTCCACGCGGGGAGGAACTTCCGCATAGACTTTCCTGACAATCAGTCCGTCCGTCTCCAATGAGCGCAATGTGACTGTCAGCATCCGTTGAGAAATATCCCCTATGGTTTTCTGTATATCGCAAAAGCGCATCGTTCCATTCGCTTTCAGTGTGACCAACACAAGCATTGTCCATTTGTCTCCCAACCTGCTCAGTACATCCCGTACCGGACAAGCATCCATACGATGAAAATTTTCCATTCTTTTATTTTACCAATCAGTTCAACCTCGGCTATGGCGGCTCTATGCTTAGAGTCCGGCATTGCACCACAAAAGTAATAAACTTACTCAAAAGAACTATCGTTTCATACGATAATTAATACTCCCGCTGACTCCGCTTCCAAACAAAGCAAAGTCCCCCAGACACGGATCATCCGGAAAGGCCTCCGCCAGAGCTTCAGTAATCCGACGGGCATTCTTCAAAGAAAATGTTTCCGTCTCGGTGAGTCCCAAGACGTATGCCACGCGGCAGACATGTGTGTCCAAAGGCACAATCAGGTCCCTGCAATCAAACCTCTCCCAAATACCAAAATCCACTTCCGGACCTTTCCTTATCATCCAGCGCAAAAACATGTTCAGTTTCTTCTGGGGACTCTTTGCCGAGACTTCCAGAAATGCACATAACCTTTCCATTGGATTACCGGCATACGTACATAAAGCATCCTCCAGACTGTCAAAAGCAGAATAGGCAGCATGCAAGCGCCTGAAATAGGAATGAAAGTCGGCATAAGAAAGCATCCGGTAAAAACTGCTTCTGTCCGCAGCAGAAAAGTCGTTCTTCCATTGGCAGGACAACACGTATTGATGAGGCGATGCCCCCATCAACCTATGCAACTCATCAGCCTTTTTCAATATCTGTTTACGGTTGCCGAAACTCATGATGGCAGTCAGCAACCCGCTGATTTCAATATCCTGCTTCCGTTCATAGCGATGTGGAAACTGTACGGGGTCGTTCTGAATGAAGCCGACGCAATGATAGGCCGCCGCCCACTCCCAAAGTTGTCTTTTAATCTCCTCGGTCATCTGCAAGCATTTGTTTTTTCATCTGAAATGCAAAGATATTGCAAATCGAATGCAAAACTTTCATGCTTGCACGAAAAAGTTGTGCCGGGATATAGCCTATCTTATTTAAAGATATTGCATTTATAGCAACATCGGACAAGTAACCTATTTCTTTTCCTCCTATTTTTGCAACATGAAAAAGCCCAATAGAGCCATGCAGCAGAAAAAGACAACCCAGGAGGAATACCAAAAGTGTGTGAACGCAGTAGTGGATTATATAAATCTGCACCTCGGAGAAGAAATTGACCTGAAATCTTTGGCCAGGATTTCCCATTTCTCTCCCTTCTACTTCCACCGCATCATGAAAGCTTTCCTGGGTGAACCCGTCGGTACGTTCATTGTCCGGACGCGTACCGAAGCCGCTGCCCGGTTGCTTCGTTACTCGGACATGCCGATAGCGGACATAGCCTACCGTATAGGCTACTCTTCGCCCTCGTCACTGTCAAAAGTATTCAAGCAGTTCTATGGCATTTCACCATTAGAGTATCGTAACAATAAAAACTTTGTAATTATGAAACCAGCCATTATTCGTCCGGAACTGGAACTGAAACACGAAATCAAAGAAGTTCCTGCCCGCAATGTGATTTACATCCGCCTCTTTGGCGACTATAAACTGAACGACTATTGCAGCGCATGGATGCGCCTTTGCCAGTTCATCCAAGAAGAAAAACTGCCTATGGGAGAAGTAATGCCCTACTGTATCTATCACGATGACCCCAAAGTGACACCAGCTGAAAAGCTGCGTACCGATGTATGTATGGTCCTGCCCTCATTTGCAACGGCCAAAGGAGACATAGGATTTAAACAGCTCGCGGCAGGCCGCTATGCCATATTCCTATACAAAGGTCCATACGAACATCTGCAGGCCGTATACGATACCATCTACGGGAAGTATATCCCCGAAATGGAATGTAACTTACGGGATGAGTCCAGTGCGGAACGTTACCTGAACAACCCCGCAGATACGGCGCCGGAGGAACTGTTGACAGAAATTTATATTCCGGTAGAATAGGCAAACTGTTCTGCCGGCGCCATCAGGCTTTCTTCCCGGAAGAGTTTAGGAGCCGGACAGCGAACAAGTATTCGTTCCGCCATGGAGTAAAAATCGTTCCACCGTGGTGGAACGATTTTTACTCCATGGCGGAACGGTTTTTATCTCATGATGGAACGAATAAATGTAAGCTCTGATAGCCGTAGCTATCGGTTTCCTGATATTCAATGAAAGCTTCACACCAATCAATGCCATCGGCATGGCGCTGATAACAACGGTTGTTACAGTCGTGGTGATACACGAAAAGAAAAAGGAAGAGCCATAGTTGATTGTGCCTATTTCGCTTTTTTATAATCCGCGATGAAACCCTCCATCATCCACTTGGACAAGGCTTGGCGGTTCGAACTGATTACAAAACGGCGCTGGTCAAAAGTGTTCTGGATATTTCCCAATTCCACGAATACGGAAGCGGGAGAAGTATTGGCTAACACATAAAGATTGCGTGCGCTGACGGTTCCGGTAAACCCACGGTTGGGCTGGTGCCTGTCATATTCCGATTCGAAAGTTTTCTTCATGGCCTTAGCCAGACGCTTGCTGTCGGGCCTGTTTTTGGAGTGGTAAAAGAACACATCGGTCTGATGGCTCTTGCTGCGACTGTCCACATGAAGAAAAATGGCACGGCAATATTTATAGTTCTTGCGGTCTTTCTTGTAAAGCTCATTGATTTTGGCACAACGCTGCCGGAGGCGCGCCACCTGATTCAAGGGTATGGAAGCTCCCATGCACGTCTCACGTTTACTGTTGGAAAGATACTTATCATCACGGATTCCGTCTTTGGCATCCTGGATAATGATACGGACTTCCGCCCCCTCTTGCATCAGGTTACGGGCAAGACGCAAAGCGATATCATAGGCATACTCGTCTTCATGCAGTTCTATTTTGCCGATTTTGCCGATGGCTCCGGGGTCGGGACCTCCATGCCCGCTCACTACATAAAAACAAGCACCCTGCAAACGGCCGGATGTCACTTTTACATCGGCAAGTGCTTTCCCGAACAAAGGTTCATTGATTGTTTTCTTCCCATTACCGGCCGGTTTTGATAATGGAGGCAGTACATACTTCACTCCCAGTCGCAACTCTTCCTTTCCTTTAAGAATTTTCTCGTTCAGCTCCAGAAAATCCTTATAATAGGCTCTCCCCGGGCGGTTGTTACGTTCCAGGAAGGCAGAGATTCCTTCTCCATGTCTCGGACTGTCCCGCTCTTCCTGAGCCGAAGCATTAAAAACACACAAAGTGCAAAATAGGATGAGTAAACAAAGTATGCGTTTCATATTCCAATTATTCATCATTCATTTGGTTCGCGGCAATCTTCCAGCCGCTAATTTATGGCATTTTACCATACTTAAGCACAAAATTATAATTTTTTCCCTACTTTTGCGACAACTTACGCGATAATAATAGATAAGAAACTTTTAAAACAGATAACATTATGGCAAAGCAATTCAAACCGGAGACGCTGTGCGTACAAGCCGGATGGACTCCTAAAAAGGGCGAGCCTCGTGTACTCCCCATCTATCAAAGTACAACTTTCAAATATGATACCAGCGAACAAATGGCACGCCTGTTCGACCTTGAAGACAGCGGTTATTTTTATACCCGCCTGCAGAATCCTACGAACGATGCAGTGGCCGCCAAGATTGCTGCCCTCGAAGGTGGTGTGGCCGCCATACTGACATCCAGCGGACAAGCCGCCAACTTCTATGCCATTTTCAATATCTGTCAGGCAGGAGACCATTTTGTTTGCTCCTCTACCATCTATGGCGGAACATTCAACCTCTTCGGAGTGACTTTGAAGAAATTGGGCATCGACGTCACTTTCGTCAACCCGGATGCCAGCGAGGAAGAGATTTCCGCTGCTTTCCGCCCCAATACCAAGGCCCTGTTCGGCGAAACCATCTCCAACCCTACGCTCGAAGTGCTCGATATTGAAAAGTTTGCCCGCATAGCCCACAGCCACGGTGTGCCCTTGATTGTGGACAACACCTTCCCTACCCCCATCAACTGCCGCCCGTTTGAGTGGGGTGCCGACATCGTAGTACACTCTACCACCAAATACATGGACGGACACGCTACCAGTGTAGGTGGAGCCATTGTGGATAGTGGCAACTTCGATTGGGATGCCCACGCCGACAAATTCCCCGGGCTGTGTACCCCGGATGAGTCTTACCACGGGCTGACTTACACAAAAGCTTTCGGCAAAATGGCTTATATCACCAAAGCTACCGCCCAACTGATGCGCGACCTGGGCAGCATCCAGTCTCCACAAAACGCATTCCTGCTGAACCTGGGTCTGGAAACACTACACCTGCGCATGCCCCAACATTGCAAAAACGCACAAACGGTAGCCGAGTATCTTGCCCAAAACGCCAAAGTGGCTTGGGTGAATTATTGTGGTCTGCCGGGCGACAAATACTACGAGCAGGCACAGAAGTACATGCCGAACGGCTCTTGCGGAGTTGTCACCTTCGGCTTGAAGGGCGGACGGGAAGAGTCTATCAAGTTTATGGATTCACTGAAACTGGCGGCCATCGTGACTCATGTGGCCGATGCACGTACTTGTGTACTGCATCCGGCCAGCCATACACACCGCCAGTTGACGGACGAACAATTGATGGAAGCAGGTGTACGCCCCGACCTGATTCGCTTCTCGGTAGGTATAGAAAATGCAGAGGATATTATTGCGGATATAGAACAAGCGCTGAATGCTTGACAAGGTATAGAGATTATTCAAAACTTTCTTAATATTCTTTTAGGCGCGGATTTCACGGATTCAGTTCATTACATCCGCGTATTCCGCGCCTAATATCACAACAACTATTTTACCTGCCACGTTATCGGCAAGCTTTCCTTTCCTTGATAGAATGTCTTTGCCTTTACCACCGAAGCATCACATTTTAACGGCTCCTTCCACAAAGCCGATTGGGTAGTAGGCTCCGAGCCATCAGTAGTGTAACGTACTTCAGCACCATCAATGGCCACATTAGCATACAGATTTCCCTCTTTTGCCCATAATCCCGGCTGGGGCAAGCGGAAGTTAATCCCATTCTTTGCCCAATAAGGCATTTCGCTCCGACTGATTTTCTCATAATAAAGTGCCAAAGCTTGATTGAAAGCCTGCTGCTCTTGTGTGCCGGATAAATTTTCCCATGCCGGATGAGCATTCCAGCCACGCTCTGCCAGCCCTAATATTTTTGGGAAAAGAAGATATTCCACACCCTCAAAACTACGGATGGTTTCGGCAAACAATTGTCCTTGTACACCCATAATATGCTTCTTGCCTATACCCGTCAAGGCAGTCTTCCCCTTCTCTGCATTATTCAAATCAATGGGATTGCCTGCCATATCCACACGCAATGAACGATAAATGCTGAAAGGAAGCATAGAGAAAGAGACAGACTCATCCACATAACCTCCCCAATCGAGTCCACGCTCGTCCGGATGACCATTGTAAGCCATATCCATATAGAAATTGCCCACGTTGCAAAGGATGACCGGATAACCGTTATTGGCTGTCTGATAAACCACTTCATCAGAGCCCGGTACAGTATTCCAGCAATACACACCGGCCGCCTGGTTCCTCAACTGTTGATGAGCCTCTTCGGTATGACCCAAAGCAACTTCCTGCCAACCACTGAATTTCAGTCCGTTCTTCTGCATCACATCCGCCATTTGCGTAATGAAATACTCCGACAAATCATGAGCTTTCGTCATGCCTTTTTCCTTCATCAGTTCCTGACATTTGGGGGAGCCCATCCACACGCCGCGAGGCACTTCGTCACCACCCAGATGCACTGTGTACAGTGAAAGACCGGCTTCCTGATACATCGCATTAAGTTCCTGAATCACCTTCTCCATAAAACGGTAAGTAGAAGGCAAGGCAACATTCATCACATTGTCCGTATAATATTGTACAGAAACATAACGTGAAGTATCTTCCGGTTCACTCAACATATATTCTGTAGCTTTCCCCGAATCGGTTTCAAAATATTTGTTATAGCGTGCCTTCATGGAGACAATGGCAGCGCGGGCGTGCCCCGGAGATTCTATTTCCGGAACAATGCGGACATGTCTTTCGGCAGCATACTTCAGCAAATCAATAAATTCCTCGTGGCTATAATATCCATTGCCTACAGTCTTTGCATCAGGGTCATAGCCACCGTCATAACATGGGTAGAGGCACTGACTCTCGTCAGTGGTATGCCCGCGACGACTACCCACAGCAGTCAGTTCCTCCAAACCGGGAATCTCCAAACGCCAGGCTTCATCATCACAAAAATGGAAATGCAGGACATTCAATTTATAAGATGCAAAAACATCCACCAGTTTCTTCAAGTTCTCCGGCGCGGTGAAATTACGGGCTATATCTATCATTTGTCCGCGATATGCCAAGTCCGGATAATCCCGGATGGAAACTGCCTCCAGCAGATAAGGTTTCTTCTTGTCCTTCAACATTGACAAAAGTGTCTGTGTGCCATTGAAGACGCCATGAGGAGTGGCAGCACTGATTTTTATCAGGTTGCCGCCCATATTTATAGTATAATATTCATCGTTTACGGCCTCCTTCCTATCAGGCAGTTCTTCCAACACAATCTTCACGGAAGCATTTTCGGCAACTTCCAAACCATACAAACCAGTCAGTTTCTCTTTCAACAACTTGGCTTCACCGGCAAAGTTCTCCGGGAATACCAAAGCTACCTTACCTTCCAATACGACATTATCGCCTTCAATGGCTATCGCTTTCTTCACCGACGGAAGAATATCCGACTGCATCAAAGCAGGAGCACCAGCCAAGCGAAGATTTGATTCATAAATCTTAGTCGCATCCGGATAGCCGCTCATTGACTCGGGAGAAGGAAGCGGCAGCGCCTTCAAAGCTACAGGCAACGGACTGCCCTCTTCACCATCCACTGTCTCTACCCAATAAGTTCCTTCCGGTACATGGGAGTTCCGGTCTAGCTTGTAAGTACAAAGGAAAGTAATCCGCATGGAATCACCGGGAGCCAGCGGAACAAATTCATCTGTCGGATACATTTTGAAAAAATTACCGTTCACCACCTCTACCTTCACTTCAGAGGCTCCCTCCTGCTTCACCTTGCGGGGAAGCTGTGAATAGTAAATTGTCCAGTTCTTTTTTAGAGGTTTTTGAGAGATATTCTTGAGAATAAAGGTATTCTCATAATATCCGGGGACGATGTCACTTGCACCCATTTCCCAGGTCAGAGCAACCGGTACCTCTGGTTCATTACTCGTTTTACATCCAGCCAATAGTACCATTATACAAAATAACAATCCTGCCAGAGGA
Organism: Bacteroides sp. L10-4; assembly: GCF_013373675.1. NCBI lineage: Bacteria > Pseudomonadati > Bacteroidota > Bacteroidia > Bacteroidales > Bacteroidaceae > Bacteroides > Bacteroides sp. L10-4. The sequence continues at coordinate 43,673 of NZ_JABXJH010000030.1, read as the reverse complement.
AGTTTCAAAATTCTCATGCAACTCATGTGTTAAGTTAATAAATGGAGGTAATTTCTAAAATCTGATGCCAAAAATAAGCATTTTAAGCTAATTAACTGATAAAAGTAATAGTTTTTTTTGACAGCAAGCTTCAATTTAGAACTATTATGCCTACATTTGCAGCCAAATTATAACCAATTTAACTATTCTACCATGGCAAAAATAACCAAAGAAGCAGCCTTGCTTTACCATTCGCAAGGCAAACCGGGTAAGATTGAAGTAATACCTACCAAGCCTTACAGTACACAAACCGACCTTTCTCTCGCCTATTCTCCGGGCGTTGCAGAGCCGTGCCTCGAAATCGAGAAAAACCCGCAGGACGCATATAAATACACAGCTAAAGGTAATCTTGTTGCGGTTATTTCCAACGGTACCGCCGTACTTGGGCTGGGCGATATAGGCGCCATGGCAGGCAAGCCGGTCATGGAAGGCAAAGGACTGCTGTTCAAAATCTACGGAGGCATCGACGTCTTCGACATTGAAGTCAACGAAAAAAACGTGGACAAATTCGTGGAAGCCGTAAAAGCTATTGCCCCCACTTTCGGCGGCATCAACTTGGAAGACATCAAAGCTCCCGAATGCTTTGAGATAGAACGCCGCTTGAAAGAAGAGTTGGACATTCCCGTGATGCACGATGACCAGCATGGCACAGCCATCATCTCCAGCGCAGGCTTGTTGAACGCTCTGGATGTAGCAGGCAAGAAAATAGAAGACGTAAAGATTGTCGTGAACGGAGCCGGCGCTGCCGCCATTTCATGTACAAAACTGTATGAGTCTCTGGGTGCCACGCACGAGAACATTGTGATGCTGGACTCCAAGGGAGTAATCAGCAGCGACCGTGAAGGGCTGAATGAGACCAAACGTTACTTTGCCACCGACCGCCGCGACATCCACACACTGGAAGAAGCGGTTCGCAATGCCGATGTATTCCTCGGTCTTTCCAAAGGCAACGTTTTGACACAAGACATGATACGGAGCATGGCCGATACACCTATTGTCTTTGCCCTTGCCAACCCCGTGCCCGAAATCTCTTACGAAGACGCCATGGCTGCCCGCCCCGATGTATTAATGTCTACCGGGCGAAGCGACTATCCCAATCAAATAAACAACGTTATCGGATTCCCTTATATCTTCCGTGGCGCATTGGATGTAGCCGCCAAAGCCATCAACGAAGATATGAAGCTGGCCGCTGTGCATGCCATCGCAGATTTGGCCAAACAACCCGTACCCGACGTAGTAAACGAAGTCTATCACGTGAATAACTTCACTTTCGGTCCCGACTATTTCATCCCGAAACCCGTCGACCCACGCCTCATCACTGAAGTATCTATGGCAGTGGCAAAGGCAGCTATAGAAAGCGGAGTGGCACGCAACCCCATAACCGATTGGGAAGCTTATCGCCAACACCTGAAAGAACTGATGGGACAAGAAAGTAAACTGACCCGCCAACTCTATGATACAGCCCGCCGTAACCCGCAACGTGTGGTATTTGCCGAAGGTATCCACCCCAATATGCTAAAAGCAGCTGTGGAGGCAAAAGCAGAAGGTATCTGCCATCCCATTATATTGGGCAACGACGAAGCCATCGAAAAGCTGGCAAAAGAACTCGACCTCAGCCTCGAAGGTATTGAAATCGTAAATCTGCGTCATCCGGATGAAGCACCGCGCCGTGAACGCTATGCCCGCATTCTTGTCGAAAAGCGTGCCCGCGAAGGCGCCACATACGAAGAAGCCAATGACAAAATGTTCGAACGCAACTACTTCGGTATGATGATGGTGGAGACGGGTGAAGCAGATGCTTTCATCACAGGCCTCTACACCAAATACAGCAATACCATCAAGGTTGCCAAGGAAGTCATTGGCATCCGTCCGGAATACAAGCATTTCGGCACCATGCACATTCTGAACTCCAAGAAAGGCACATACTTCCTGGCCGACACGTTGATTAACCGTCATCCCAATGCCGAAACGTTGATTGACATCGCCAAGCTGTCGGAACACACAGTCCGCTTCTTCAATCATACCCCGATAATGGCCATGTTGAGCTACTCTAACTTCGGTGCTGATAAAGAAGGAAGTCCGGTAAGCGTACACGAAGCCGTGGATTATATGCAGCAGAACTATCCCGACCTTGCCATTGACGGAGAAATGCAAGTGAATTTCGCCATGAACCGCAAAATGCGTGATGCCAAGTATCCGTTTACACGCTTGAAAGGAAAAGACGTAAATACACTGATTTTCCCGAACTTGAGTTCTGCAAACTCTGCTTACAAGCTGTTGCAGGCAATGGATACGGACTCCGAACTGATTGGTCCCATCCAAATGGGACTGAACAAGCCTATCCACTTTACCGATTTTGAGAGCTCCGTGCGAGATATCGTTAACATCACCGCAGTGGCAGTTATCGATGCTATCGTAGACAAAAAGAAAGCAGCCAAATGAGACGGCCGTTATCAAAATTCCAAATAGTTTGCATTATGTTGCTTTGGGCAGCACTTTGCTACATCGTTTTGATATCTGCCGAACGAATTGACGGTCCAATTCTCCTAACACTTGCCATTTCGGCGGCTTTAGTATTTATTCCCGTCATAAAGTCTCTAAAAAGAGGATAAATAATATCTTTTTATTCAATTTTGCGGTATAAAACAATAAATTTGACGTTTTATACCGCATTTTATTTATAAATTGTTTGCCCATTTCATTTTTATGTATACTTTTGCAACCGCAATAAAGCAATGGGATAATATACTAATGTGGTATGACATACCAATGTAATCATAGCGCAGAAATTAGCATATTAACATATTGGCACATTAAAGCAATAAGTAACCAATAAAAGAAATAGATTATGAATGCAGCTAAGGTATTAGAAGACCTGAAAAGACGGTTCCCCAATGAACCGGAGTATCATCAAGCAGTAGAAGAAGTTCTCTCTACTATTGAAGAAGAGTACAACAAACATCCGGAGTTTGACAAAGCCAATCTGATTGAACGTCTTTGCATCCCCGATCGCGTTTACCAATTCCGTGTTACTTGGGTAGACGATAAAGGTAACGTACAAACCAACATGGGCTATCGTGTACAGCACAACAATGCCATCGGCCCATATAAAGGCGGTGTTCGTTTCCATGCTTCTGTGAACCTGAGCATCCTGAAGTTCCTTGCTTTTGAGCAGACATTTAAAAACTCATTGACAACTCTGCCTATGGGTGGCGGTAAAGGTGGTTCGGACTTCTCTCCACGCGGCAAGTCCAATGCCGAGGTTATGCGTTTCGTTCAGGCTTTCATGCTGGAGCTGTGGCGTCATATCGGTCCTGAGACAGACGTACCTGCCGGTGATATCGGTGTAGGTGGTCGCGAAGTAGGTTTCATGTTCGGCATGTATAAGAAGCTGGCTCATGAATTCACCGGTACTTTCACTGGCAAAGGCCGTGAATTCGGTGGTTCGCTGATTCGTCCGGAAGCTACGGGGTACGGTAACATTTACTTCTTGATGGAAATGTTGAAGACTAGGGGTACTGACCTGAAAGGCAAGACTTGCCTGATCTCCGGTTCCGGCAACGTAGCTCAATATACGGCCGAGAAAGTATTGGAATTGGGAGGTAAAGTATTGACCATGTCTGATTCTGACGGTTACATATACGATCCGGACGGTATTGACCGCGAGAAGTTGGATTACATCATGGAGCTGAAAAACCTCTACCGTGGACGTATCCGCGAGTATGCCGAACAATATCCGGGTGTCAAGTATGTAGAAGGTGCCAAACCTTGGGGTGAAAAAGCAGACATCGCTTTGCCCTCTGCCACTCAAAATGAATTGAACGGTGACCACGCCCGTCAGTTGATAGCCAATGGTGTAATAGCAGTGTCCGAAGGCGCCAACATGCCTTCCACTCCGGAAGCCATCAAAGTATTCCAAGATGCAAAAATTTTGTATGCTCCGGGTAAGGCAGCCAACGCCGGCGGTGTATCAGTATCCGGTCTCGAAATGACTCAGAACTCCATCAAGCTGAGCTGGAGTGCAGAGGAAGTGGACGAGAAACTGAAGAGCATTATGAAGAACATTCACGAAGCTTGCGTACAATACGGCACAGAAGCCGACGGTTATGTAAATTACGTGAAGGGTGCCAATGTGGCCGGATTTATGAAGGTGGCAAAGGCTATGATGGCACAAGGGATTTTGTAAAAACTAAAGCCATAGTTATTATGAAGAAAGGCGAAGAGAGTTGCAAACCTCTTCGCCTTTCTTCATAATAGTAACTTAATCTTACCGGTGCTACTACTCCAATTTAAAAGTAACCGGAAAAGTAAATTCCACCTTCACGGCTTTACCCTGCTGCATCCCCGGTTTCCATTGTGGCATCAATCCTACAATCCGTAATGCTTCCTCATCCAAGGCAGGATACCTGCTGCGCATAATAACGGGGTCCGTCACACGACCATTCTCGTCAATCACCACGCTGACAGCAACTCTTCCCTGAATGCCATTCTTACGGGCTTCTTCCGGATAACGGATATTCTTTTGAATAAAATCCATTAAGGCTTTCATACCTCCCGGAAACTCGGGCATCACTTCCACTACTTTATAGACCGGTTCCTCCATTGGCTCTTCCGTTATCAATTGTGGGCTTCCGCCCTTCCCTGCATCCGAAATATAAGGGGGAAGAGATGTCTTTTCCGCCGTTCTCCATTCTTCCTCATTGTCCGTCAATCTGAACTCAGCCATCATCAAGACAGGTTTCCTCCTGATGGTTATCTCATAAAAGTAACGGTAGCGTCCCGGCTTGTTGGGATGCACATCCGGATAAAGAGAGGCTTTCATAACCCTTTCCTCCCCATCCCGCAGCACATAGGCGATGTCCCAAAAGGCAGCGTTTATCGGCAATTCCCGCCAGGTACCTTTTTCGTCTTCGAACGTCAGGTAGTAATGCTCGCCGCAGGTCAAATCTCCGCCACTGTGATTGCTGAGGATGAATGTCGCATGAGGCGCTTTCGTTGAAAAGACTGGATATTCGGGACGGATATGGATGCCACGAATATGATTCCTGCCTACTCTCTCGTTGATGACGGGGACTTCTACACCATGAAAACAGAAAACGGGGGAGTCCATTATCTCCTCCCGGAACTCTTTCCGTTTTTCAGGAGTATTCACAATCAAATCTATATCTATGCAATGCATCCCCACCCCATATCCGGTCACATTCCTCTGAATGTGTGTATATGGTGTATTATTCAATCTTTTTCTCAGTTCTTCGTGAATGGCAAGCAATTGTCTTTGCAAGTAGTCACCATCATCCGCAATCCCTATCTTGAGGCTATCGCTCACTGATTTTTCCTGCAACCGTCGATCTAACCCTACCGTATCTACAGAATCTTCAGGCATTTCTACGCGTTCCGTCTTATTCATCTTGCAGGATGAAAGGCAACAAAGCAATAGGAGAAAACAAACTCTGTTCATAGCATTTTGTATTTCAAGTCCATAGCATCAAATATACTCATTTTCGCAATCATAATCAAAAATAGAACCCCTAATCTCATAAGACTATATTAGGAATACATGTAATAACGGTATGAGAATAGAAAAGATTACGGCTAAAAGACACTGCATCGCCACTGCAAAGTCACTGCATTCCTTTTGCAGTGCTGCTGCACGCCCATTGCAGTACGACTGCAACCGTATTGCAGAGCTACTGCAAGCCTCATGCAGTGACACTGCAAAAAGCGTGCAGAACTTTGCAGTAGGAAAGAACTGATAACTAAGATAATAGCGCCAACGAAAGAAGTATGCAGTACAATTGAAATGGAAACGAAATGGGCGTGACAGATAAGTGTAACGATTCTTATCTATCACGCCTATCTATCACGCGGTAAGGTATTTGTAATCAATAGAATATACCCCTCCGCGTGATAGCATGACAGATGTTTTGCAAAAACAAGCTCTGTAGTAGTAGCAAAATGAGATTAGAAATAGAACCCGAAACCTACTTTCAAACCGAATTTAGAACGGTCGTCATTAATGTTCCAGTAAGCGGCAGGCTCAATGGTTACCGTACGTGTCAGGAAAAACGCATAACCGGCTTCCAGACCGAAAGAGAACTTGGTATCATCCAAATCGTGTCCCCAATCCCAACGGTCTACATTGACATCGGCACCCAGATACACGCCAATCTTGTCGAAATAATAACGTCCGCCTACACCCAGCGTATAGACATCGAGGTCAGATCCTCCGGTGTTCCAAGCAACTCCTGCATGCACCAGCAAGGCGATGTTGTCGAGTAGGAAAGCACCTCCCTTAGCCTCAAGCCCAAAACTTGTCTTGTCGGTTCCCGTGTCATGAGAGAGTTCTAACCCTGTGATGGATGGATTCAAAATCCACTTACCCTTTTCAAACTGTGCCTGAGCTGCCACTGTGACAACAAGCAAGCAAACGAATAATGCCAGTTTCTTCATCTTGTTCTGTTTTTTAAGTGAATAATCAATGTTGTTTATTGTCTTCTTCGAATCGTTTGCGTTGCAGTGCCTCCTTCTTGCGAAGTACCAGCCACAACACAAATACAATGAGGTACGAAGCAGCTACAGTAACATACTTCTCCGTATTACTGATTTCCGTATTACGGGGAAGAAAATAGGCGGCAGTAGCAGAAACGTAAATAAGCAGGGCCAGCGTAAGCCCGGTAGATTTCCTTATTCTCTTCATTTCCAAAGTTTTTTAGTTGTCTTGAAATACCAGATATTAAACCAAAGAGCAGCCAGTGCAGCAGTTATCAAGGCTATGCTCAGTGCACTATCGGGACCGAGCCCGAAGCCTTCGGGAGCAATGCAGATGTAAGAGCCACACACGGCTGTCATGAACAATGCCGGAAAATAGGTTACGTAATAACAATGCCCTTTCTTCTCGCGCACCAGATAAACGGTAATTGCCCACAAGGTAAAAACAGACAAAGTCTGGTTGGCCCAGGCAAAATAGCGCCAAATCATATCAAAGCCATCCTTGTCGCGCAAGCTATAGAGCAACAGCCCGATGGACGCCAGAAACATCGGTATGCAAATATACAAACGATGACGTATGGATTTCTGCTCCATTCCCAAGAAGTCGGCCACGATGAGACGTGCCGAGCGGAAAGCCGTATCACCACTGGTAATAGGAGCGGCAATGACACCCAGAATAGCCAACACTCCGCCTACGATGCCCAGCCAGTCTTTTGTAATGGCATCTACAATAATGGAGGCATTCGTCTCTTCCATACCATTCTGATGGAAAAAGCAAGTGGCGGCAGCGGCCCAAATCAAAGCTACAATGCCTTCGGTTATCATGGCTCCGTAGAAAACGGGGCGTCCGTAATGTTCACTTGTCATGCAGCGTGCCATGAGAGGACTTTGAGTGGCATGAAAACCACTGATTGCACCACAAGCTATACTGACAAACATAATAGGGAAGATAGGCAACAGGGCAGCATCGGGATGCGTGTTCTGCAATCCGTCCCATATCTCCGGCAATGCGGGATGGTTGACGTAAAGCATTACCAGAATACCGACAGCCATAAACAGCAAGGCTATGGCAAACAACGGATATATCTTGCCGATAATTTTATCTACCGGCAACAATGTAGCAAGAATATAATAAGCAAATACTACAATAATCCAGAAAGCGGTGTCCAGACTTTCGGGAGTCAGCTTGGCAAGCAGTCCGGCAGGGCCTGCCACGAATACCGCCCCTACCAATATCATCAGGATAACAGTAAAGCCACGCATCACCTGCTTAGTGGTCAACCCCAAATAACGTCCGATGATTTCAGGAAGGCTCTCTCCTCCATGACGCAGTGAAAGCATACCGGCAAGATAATCGTGCACGGCACCGGCAAAGATACTGCCAAGTACAATCCACAGATAGGATGCCGTGCCGAACTTGGCTCCCATGATGGCACCGAAGATAGGTCCCAGTCCGGCTATATTGAGAAACTGTATCATGAAAATCTTCCAGATAGGCAGCGGAATGTAATCCACACCATCGGCTCTTGTAAGGGCAGGTGTTTTGCGGTTGTCGGGACCAAAGACGCGTTCCATAAAGCGTCCGTAGAGAAAATAGCCGGCTATCAACGCCAGCAGGCAAAGCGTAAATGTAATCATGGCATGTTCATGTTTTTAATTTCGCAAATGTAACTGTTTCCAAGTAAACAGCACAAAATAATCGGGTGTTTTGCTTATCTTCGCCGAGAAAATGTATACTAAATAAGAAATTATGTACTTTCCTATCCTCCATCCGAGCTTCATGATATCTTCGTATCCGCTCCGTACCAAGTCTGCCCATCACACGCAACTTATGAAACGGGCATTTTTTATCTTACTGTATATAGCCGTCTTGCTGCCGCTTGCCGCACAACCGCGCAAACATGAAGTGCGCGCCGCCTGGATAACCGCCGTTTATGGACTGGACTGGCCTCAGACGCGTGCCACTTCGCCCGAAGGCATCCGCAAGCAGAAAGCCGAACTGACTGAAATACTGGACAGACTGAAAGCTGCCAATTTCAACACCGTATTGTTCCAGACCCGTACACGGGGAGATGTCCTCTATAAATCATCCATCGAGCCCTACAACTCCATACTAACCGGAAAGGTGGGCGGAGACCCCGGTTACGACCCGCTGGCTTTTGCCGTAGCCGAATGCCACAAGCGCGGCATGGAATGCCATGCCTGGATGGTAACGATTCCGTTGGGCAACAGCAAGCATGTGGCTGCCCTTGGCAAAGAATCGGTCACCAAGAAGAAACGCGCTATCTGCGTGCCCTACAAACGCGAGTACTTCCTGAACCCCGGACACCCGCAAACCAAGGAATATCTGATGAGCCTTGTCCGCGAAGTGGTGGAACGCTATGATATAGACGGTGTGCACTTCGACTACCTGCGCTATCCGGAAAACGCCCCCCGCTTTCCCGACAGCTACGACTACCGCAAGTATAGCAAAGGACGCAGCCTTGCCCAATGGCGCCGGGATAACCTGACGGAAATAATGCGCTATATATATAAAGGTGTAAAAGCAATGAAACCCTGGGTAAAGGTCAGCACCTGCCCGGTAGGAAAATACAAAGACACTTCCCGCTATCCGTCGCGTGGCTGGAATGCCTTCCACACCGTCTATCAGGACGTGCAGGGTTGGCTGGGCGAGGGTATCCAGGACCAGATTTATCCGATGCTCTATTTCCGTGGCAACCACTTCTACCCTTTTGCCCTCGACTGGCAGGAACAAAGCAACGGACGCCAAATCATCCCCGGTCTGGGCATCTACTTCCTCGACCCCGGTGAGGGGAACTGGACGCTGGACGAGATTGAGCGGCAGATGTACTTTATCCGTGCACAAGGTCTGGCAGGCGAGGCGCACTATCGGGTGAAGTATCTGATGGACAACACGCAAGGGCTTTATGGTGCGCTGGAAGAAGACTTCTATACCGCCCCTGCCCTGCATCCCGCCATGCCGTGGATAGACAATGTAGCCCCTACACCTCCCGCCGGACTCACAGTAACAGCACCGGAAAACGGCTATTGGAAACTAAGCTGGCAACCCGCCACGGACAATGACAAGCGGAATGCCCCGATGTATGTAGTCTACGGTTCGGACACCTATCCCGTAGATACCTCCAATCCGGAGAATATCCTGGCACAACGAGTGCAAGGCACGGAATACACCTATGCCCCCATCCGTCCTTGGATGGCACGGAAGTACTTTGCCGTGACAGCGATAGACCGCTGCGGAAATGAGAGTGAGGCGTGCCAGTCGGGAAATCGGTAAAAAGAAAGTACTCTCTACCGGTTCATCTAAGAAAACGTTCTATATTAACAGAATCGTCCATTGCCATGATATGTGGATTAATAAAACGTTTCACAAAGATTATTCCAGCAATATTATTTTTGCTTTGGCGTTATCCATTTTAGGCATTGTAGCACCCACAGGTGCACCAATATAGGTAGGGTCGCATATAACGTAACGTTTACCGTTCATTGCGACGTAATCACCGGTTATATTCTCTGTAAATTGTACAGCGGTAGCCAAATGCCCCGGATAATAAATCAGTACGACTTCCAGTCCTAACAAATCGCGCACCAATCGCGAAAATAGTATAGACCGATCCTCACAATCACAATAGGGATAATAAAGAGTCTCGTCGGCAAAGAATGCTCTGTCTCCACCCCATACTTTGTCGTCATATTCATAGACAAATGCCGTTTGTACAAAGTTAAGTATCCGATTTACAGCTTCTGACTGCGTCTTTCCTGCTATTGCTTTTTTCAGACTGGGATACAAAGAGTTTTTAGCCTGCTTACTTAACGGCGTGTTTGCATACATAGCCCACCGAGTTCCGAAATCTTCGTTTATCATTGACGTGGGATAGGTATCAAAGAATTTCACCAGATTTTCATTAGTATTTACTGTAACTATCATTTCAGGGTAACGCTTGGATTGCAGGGAGCGTTGAGCCGAAATTCGTACGGCCAATAGCGGTTCTGTTGGAATCTGCAATGAGAGCGGAGTTTCTTTCGGGAAAGCGACCTGACATATACGCAATTGTTTTTGGTCACAATCCAATGGATAAAAGCTTTCTCCATCAATTCTCCAATAATTTTTATCATATATCTCATGGTTACTTGCATACAATAAATACAGCCGGTTTCCAGCACTTGCCAACCGCATCTTATATCCCGACTGGCAATAAAGGAAAGCAGTGAACAAAACGGCTTCATTGGAACCCGATTTAAAGAAACTATAGGACAAATCGCGCAGCATCAACAGATAAGCCCAATCGCATAACCTGTTTTGGGAACGTATTCCAAGGCAATCATTTATAACATTGTTATAAGCCGTACCTGACAGTTTGTTCCAAATTGTCGCTATCTCATTTTCATTACAACTGCGCAAAGTGAAACGATGCTTGTCTTCCAACCGTACTTTCAGCGAAGTGTTGAAGAACTTAAAAGCGTAGTATGATTCAACCGGCGGTTTCGGAGTTTCCTCAATAGGTACAACCGGTTCAGGTTGAGGCTCCGGCTTAACAATCGGAATTATTTCATCAAAAGGTTTCGGAGTGTCTTTTATTGGCTTATCCTTGTCTTCGTCGGGATAAACCACCGGTGGGACAGGTTTGTCTTCATCAGGCACAGGTATGCCCTGGAAAGCATTAAATTCCTTCCATGTCTTTTTTAGCAATGAAGCGTATTCTTCATTAATCTTGTTCCTGAAGTCTTCAAACTCTTTGTTCCGTGTATCCCTGAATGAAGCGTAGTCACCTTCAAGTTTCTTCTTGAATTCCTCGAACGTATTTTGTGCCTTGATGCCCAAAGGCATCAAGACACAAAAAAGTACTAAATAAATAATTTTATTTACCATAACACCAAGCTGTTAATTACTGCCAAATACATAAGATACACTTAAAGAAAGCTTATTCTGCTTCGTTTTATAATCACCTAATGACTCATAAGATTTATGGTTGGTGATACCTTTGGCATATTGTGCATTGATCTGCACCAGTCCAACCCGGAAGCCAAGCCCTATTTCAGCAGCCATATTGAAACGTTTTGGGAAAGCTTCTTCTCCATAAAAATCAGTAAAATCTTCAAGATTATCTTCATCGTCAGTGTAAGCACCATACACACTGTAGTTGAAGCCTAAACCGCCATGTACCGATAATGCCACTTTATTTGCAAAAGGCAATCTGTAATAAGCATGCAACGGAACATAGATACAATGCTCCATAAATTGATTGTAATCATAGTCATCGTTCCACGACATATACAATTCATAGAATACTCCAGAATAAAACCCGAGTCCGAAAGAAAAACATGGCTGGAAATGCAACCCAAGCTGCATGCCATGTAGTGACTTTCCTTCCCCATCATCCCAAACTCCATTTTCTTTCAGTTTCTCCCCTTCCCCTCTGGTCACCAATTGCTTTGACACGTATCCCATCGAGAATCCCACCGGGCAAACATCATATTCGCGTTGCCAAGGCCATACAAAAGAATTGCGTGCGGAAATCTTGAATTCTTGTTCCACATCCATGTCTTTGGTTATCCTTATCTTCCGCTTTTTACTATTTCCATAGTAAATCATGTTCATATCGTAGCTTTTCCCAATGGGCTTGGTCAATGTGTAAGAAGCCTGCCGGGTTCCCTCTTGTTTTCCGTCGATATAAAGATCCGCATCCACTTTTTTCCCGTTGTAGGTTGCGAAAGCTTCAAATGTCTTTTTCTTGATAGGCTCCAGTTTGATTTTAGTTTCAGAAAGTCCGCTTACGGTAAATGCCTTTGAATCCGTCTCTTGAAGGCTGAGCCTGGCTTCCACATTATAAGAATCGTAAGGCAACTCTATTGTCAACGGAGTTTTCCCTTTTTCTTCACCATTAATGAATAGCACCGCTCCGGTGGGATCGCTTATGAATTCCACCATTTTTCTTTCTCTGAGGTCATACTCAAAACGTACATTTTCTTCCGTCACTTCTATCTCCTCTTTTTTCAGTGTTTTCCCATTATGACTGATTGTAAGAGTATGCTTTCCAAGCGAAACGCCAGTAATGGTAGCCGGAGTATTTTCTTTTTGACCGGTTTCCAACGAAGCTATGGCACCCTCAGGTTTTGTTATAATGTTGATTGACATCGTTTTGTCATTCCTCAGCACAACGTCGTATGCTTGTTTAGGTTCCAACTTTATATTAGACAAGCGGTTGCTCATCCCATACTTATCGAGCCCGGCTTCCATATACGCATTCTCTGTGGGGGTAACAAAAAGCCATATCTCGTGTTCCGCTTCTTTCAGTTTGTCTTTGATATCTTCAATCGGGGCACTGTTTCCGAAACTGAATTTTACGTTGGCTGCATCTGCCATCGTCATATTCTCAAATCTCACACGTACCCATGCGCAATCTTCTTCACCGTTGGAATCTTTCGGCCACCCGTTCTGGAACAAGGTTCCCAAATTTGCCATGCCGCCTGCCGATTTCACAATTCTGAAGGAGTGTAGTTGTAATTGAGGCTTGTCTTGACCGTAAACCAAGCATGACAACATTATTACAAAAATAGCCAACAAAATCCTTTTCATAATTTATAAAGATTAAAACATTAAAACTCAAATTTATTCATGAATTCATCCAATGTCAGCATGTTGGATTTCTCCGGTTGCCACAGCCTGACATGGATGACAGGAAGCTCCTTCGAAGCATCCAATATAAGGGTCAAATATCCTCGGTCAGAATAGATCGGTGAATTATACAATTGGTTAATTTGTATGGCAAACGCCGTTCCGCGAGGTATCCGTGGAGCATTTATCACTTTGGTCTGGTTGTCTTCGAAAGTAAGGTGAATGTATTCCCGCTCATTGAAATGTCTCCGCAAATTGGAAAGATATTGTTGCTTGTTCTGTCGAGTAAACCGCACATCTGTATTCCCGAAATCGATTGGCATCCCTTCAACTTGATTGGAAGAAGCTGTTTTCAATACCGTGCCGGTTATGATAATCGCTTCATCAGAGAATATCTTTTCAAGATAATCCAGCCTTTTTAAAGAATAAGCAGTCTGATAATCTTCCATGAATTGCAGAATGGTAAAACGCGATATTTCCGTCCACGAAGAGGCTGCGTTGAAAATGTCTTCCTCTGCCTTTTTGCTCAAAGCCAAAGCTACCGACTGGATTTTCTTGCTTTCTTCATTAAATCTGAATACCAAGTTTTCCATGAACGACTTCCCATTCCTGAATTTGATTTTCACCTTGCAGAAGCGTGCCAGAACTTGCCCGTTGGCTTGTATGAATTCATAATTCTGCTTTTCGCCTACCAAAGAGACAGTTCCTGTCTTACTCAGTAAAGTCTCAAACAACTTATACCCTTCAGGAGTGAAATGCGGATAAGCAGCTTGGGGCGTTCCCTGCTTGATGGCATTTTCCACCTGCTGCAAGACATTGGCAAGCTCTCCACTATTGGAAACTGTGGAAAGTTCCATCCGTTGCTTGGTACGTATCGGTTCCGCAGGAACTTCGGCTACAACAACAGAGGCTGCTGTTTCTTTCATACGCTTTTCATCAATAGCCATTGTGTTTTTCTTCACATTTACTTTGACAGGTATTTCTGCCAAAGCATTGTCTATCGGTGGAGCAGATATTTCTGAAAATATAGCCCTCAACTCTGCATCAAGATTCTCAGCTTCTTTGCGAAAACTATATTCATAGCGCATTTTCATCTTTCCATCGGCAGGCAATGAGACTAAATCCATTTCCCCGATGCCGTCTTTTACAACTAAAGGACCAACGAAAGACTGCCCATCGAAATAGCGTAGTTGTATGCTTGCCACATCCCGATTCTCATAGGTGAAACGCATTTTGGCAAAATAGCGGTTATCGCTATTGACACATTCTTCCAGATTTGCTCTGACGCGGGATATGACTGATTTTATCTTCAACGGCAGGAAAGTAAGACAATTCACCTCCTCGCCAGTATTGAAATCTGCATAGACAGCATCCCGATTGACCTTGGCGAGCATCAATGCCCAATAATAGTTGCGCAACGCATCGTCTATCTGTAATCTTTGTTCCGCAATCTTTCCGGTTTTTACAAAATCAAGAATCTTGTTCTTCCGTTCCTCAAACATTCGGTCAACCTCACTTTTGGCAACCCATCTGAAAACTTTGGCATTGGGTTCCGGTTCCAGAACAATCATTTCCACGTTTTGCAGGGAAGCAAAAGAAGATGATTTGACAAATCCCTTTTGAGCATAATATGAATATTCAACTCCCTCATTGACCAGTCTATTCTCATTTTCTTCTTGCATTGTCGTTGATACACTGACTGATATTTGCCTAATAATTTGAGATAAAGCATCATGATCAGCCTCTTCTACCGTAGTACCATTTCCTTCTGCACTCCAATATTTAGAATCTGACTTTATATGCTGTATATTTACCTGGGCATACAAACCATAACTGCGAAAATTAATCAATATCAGAATTGTTAATATTAATACTCTCATCGATGCCTACTTGTTACTTCTTTTAGCCAATTCCTTTTCTATTTTTTCTTCGAATTTTTGAAATTGATATTCCATCTTTATTCTATCTTCATCCGGGACTTGCTGTTTTACCTTATCAACTATTTTAGCCGCCATTTTAGTCACATCCCCCTGATACTCAACACAAACAAAGATATGATATTGACGATTGGGTTGCATATACTGATTCGTTTTTATCACTACAGTATTTTCAACGATTTCCTCTGCTATTTGCAACGCTTTCCCTTCTCCTTTACTGCCTTCATCTATGACACTTTGTCCCTCCGATGTTGTCCCCGCATACTTCTCCCATGAAAGATCAGCTTCATTCGTTGCAGTTTTGATTATGGCACTGATAGCACGTGCCAATGCAGCTCTTGCTTGTCCTTCTGCATAAGCTTTTGCAAACGACAACCGATGATTCGTTGCTTCTCCATAGGCACGTGTTGCCGGGCTTTGTTCAGCCAAAATCTGACATTCGTTCAACTCTATTTCAGTCCCCCATGGGGCTTGTTTGGTACCTTTAGTCGTACCTCCTGGCGTTGTTACTTGCTTTGACCCTCCACATGCACCCAACAAACAGATTGATGCAATAGCAAACACTAATGTTTTAAACTCTTTCATAACGATTTCTTTTAAATTAATAACTAAAATTGTAAAATTATTTTGGCAATGGAAGAGAAAGTATAACGAAAAACTATTGTCTTTAGGATAAGGAGAGAAGAGATGCAAAAAAAGCGCAGGGCATCTTTTTCTGTCTTCTGTAGTTGAGGTCTTAGGAAACCTTGCATAATCAAAGAAGTAAGATGCACCTACGCTAAACGTAGGCGTCAGCCATCTTATTCTTAATCATTATGCAATTTGAAAGTTCCTAAGTTTCAACTACGATTAAAGAATAATAGCAAACGCTAATATTTTCCCATAAAAATGATTACCAGCAACACTTCACTCTTATAATCGAAGGCAAATGTATGGAATCTTATTTAAAAATCGAAGAAAAAAGAGTTTTTTTATAATGATTATCCGTAATATACCCTCATGTCTTCCACATTACGGCACATCAATGCTACCAGGAAGCAAGATACGTGTATAAGTCTGTTGGAAAGGGAGCATAGGGAAGACGCTATTAAAAGCCTTATAATATAGCATTGAAAGGCTTATAACATGACATTAAAAGGCTTTCAATGACACATCACTATAAGGACGAAGCCGACAGAAGCAGTGAAAGGATAAAGATGAAGCATGCAAACAGCCTATCAGAGGCGAGGAATGCGGATAATCATATTTTCTCACTATGAATACAGGACTACTCCACCCTTACAAACGCCCGATACCTGCTTCTCGGCGTAACCGGTATCAACGGCAGATAGCCCGACACCACCCTGCCTTGCTCCACACGCAACGGGTGTTCCAGCATATCCCTTGCGTGCTGCTCCTGCAAAGCCTCTTGAGCGGGAAAGTATTCGATAGAGAAAAATCCTTCGCCACCGGGAGCGACGAATCTATCGCAGAACGTATGAGCAACAATCCCCATATTCATCCGCAAATTAACCTCCACACAAGGATTGACTGCATACGGATGCCCCTTCTCTTGGCGGCAGACCATCATGTCTACCCCCAAAAAGCCGGTATAATCAGTCCCCAGCGCAGCCAGGCCTTTTCGCACAGACTCGCGCAGACGATGGAATGCTTCCAAAGGAACATAAGTCTGAATCCACTCCTCCACCTGCATGTCCGTGGCCAGCAAATTACCGCGATAGGCCCCTTTGCCATCCGTGACAAAGCGGGAATAGCCTACAAAACGGACACCTCCCTTGCCATCGGCATAGAACTCCATTGCAAAATCCTCCACCTTATTATATATAGGTTCCAACCAGAAAGCCCCATCGGTACGCAAAGCGCGACAACACCAGTCTATCACCTTTTCCATCTCCTCCTGCCGATACCAGCAAAGTCCCTTCCCACTGCCCGACCAAAGCGACTTGCAGATGCACCCACAGTCCTGCCAACGCAACAGCAGCTCCTGCACAGCCTCCCGCCCCTTGTTTGCAAAATCGTCTGCCGTCACAAGAACGCCTTCACCACCACAGAGATAGGACATATTCCCGGCCTCACCACCACATGCGTAGAGCAAACGGACATTGGCGCGCGAAGCCAGTCGGCGATAACGGGAAAGGTCTGCTGCCGAAGGAAGCAGCGATTCCGCTACTCCCCCTTTCAGCATCCGCTTACGGATAGCGGGATTCCATCCCCAAGGCATCACCTGCATATCAGCATAATCGGGTAGCTCCGGCTCCGTCACCAACTGCACATCCAACCGGAACAACTGTTGCATCTGTTTCAGATAATCTGCATTATAGGCGGAAGGAGCCAACACGCCACTACCCGGCCGGGCATACCAAATCGGCAGCAAAGCCAGGTCTTCAGCCATACGACGGATGGTAGCGGGCGCCATATAATTTTCTTCGTTATTTCCCAATGCCATGTCAGCATCAGGATTGAACACATAAAGTTTCATCTCTTTCAATTATTTAATCAATTACCCACTTTTTGTTTGAAAGTGCAAAGTTATACAATATTTTGCCATCTCTACTTTGCAAATACACAAAAAAGCAGTATATTTGCCGCCTGATAAACCGAATTGAAAGCATGGAAGCATTTTACCGTACACACGCTTATCTCGTAGAGCATACCCATGCTCCCGTACGCCGCGACCTGATGGACGAAATAGACTGGAACGACCGTCTTATCGGTATCAAGGGGACAAGAGGCGTAGGTAAGACCACCTTCTTGCTACAATACGCCAAAGAAAAATTCGGAACAGACCGTTCCTGCCTTTTCATCAACATGAACAACTTCTACTTCTCCGGACATGGCATCGTGGAATTTGCCGCCGAGTTCCAGCGCCGCGGAGGAAAAGTGCTGTTGATAGACCAAGTATTCAAATATCCAGAGTGGAGCAAGGAGCTACGCATGTGCTACGACCGTTTCCCAAACTTGAAAATCGTATTCACCGGTTCCTCTGTGATGCGTCTGAAAGAAGAGAATATGGAGTTGCGCGACATTGTGAAAAGCTACAACCTGCGCGGCTTCTCCTTCCGCGAATACCTGAACCTGCAGACGGGCATGAAATTCCATGCCTATCCGCTGGAAGAAATCCTGAGCAACCACGAACAAATAGCCAAAGGCATCCTCTCCAAAGTACGTCCGCTGGACTACATGCAGGACTATATGCACCACGGCTTCTACCCTTTCTTCCTCGAAAAGCGCAACTTTTCGGAGAATCTGCTCAAGACGATGAACATGATGGTGGAAGTGGATATCCTTCTAATCAAACAAATAGAACTGAAATATCTTTCGAAGATAAAGAAATTGCTATATTTATTGGCTGTGGACGGACCGAAAGCACCGAACGTCAGCCAACTGGCAAACGACATACAGACATCCCGCGCCACAGTAATGAATTACATCAAGTATCTGGCAGACGCACGACTCATCAATATGGTATATCCGAAGGGAGAGGAATTTCCCAAGAAGCCGTCGAAGATAATGATGCACAATTCAAATCTGATGTATTCCATCTATCCCGTCAAGGTGGAAGAGCAGGACGTACTGAACACTTTCTTTGCCAACACAATGTGGAAAGACCACAAGGTGAACAAGGGCGACAAGAACATCTCGTTCATGGTAGACGAGGTGATGCCTTTCAAGATTTGTCCGGAAGGGACAAAGATAAAGAATAATCCGGGAGTCACTTATGTACTGCATAAGGCGGAAATAGGCCGAGGTAACCAAATACCTCTCTGGTTATTCGGCTTCTTGTATTAAGAAAGAGAGATTTTTTACTTAAATAAATAATTCAATTTAGTTATGACTAAACAGAAGAAATTCATTACTTGTGATGGTAACCAGGCTGCTGCACATATCTCATATATGTTCTCCGAAGTAGCTGCCATCTACCCCATCACCCCCTCTTCTACGATGGCTGAATATGTAGACGAATGGGCTGCCGCAGGTCGCAAGAACATCTTCGGCGAAACAGTATTGGTACAGGAAATGCAATCGGAAGGCGGTGCTGCCGGTGCCGTTCACGGCTCTCTGCAAGCCGGTGCGCTGACTACCACCTACACAGCTTCACAGGGTCTGTTGCTGATGATTCCGAACATGTACAAGATTGCCGGTGAATTCCTGCCTTGCGTGTTCCACGTATCGGCACGTACACTGGCAAGCCATGCACTGTGTATCTTCGGCGACCACCAAGACGTCATGTCTGCACGCCAGACAGGTTTTGCCATGTTGGCCGAAGGTTCCGTACAAGAAGTCATGGACCTAGCAGGTGTTGCCCACCTGTCCACCATCAAGGCACGTGTTCCGTTTATGAAC
This sequence comes from Bacteroides sp. L10-4, assembly GCF_013373675.1. Taxonomy (NCBI): domain Bacteria; kingdom Pseudomonadati; phylum Bacteroidota; class Bacteroidia; order Bacteroidales; family Bacteroidaceae; genus Bacteroides; species Bacteroides sp. L10-4. Next base: position 24,230 of record NZ_JABXJH010000030.1, on the reverse strand, counting down.
TTCTTCGACGGTTTCCGTACTTCTCACGAAATCCAGAAGATTGAGATGCTGGAGAACGAAGACCTCGCTCCGCTTATCGACCAGGAAGCTCTGGCTGAATTCCGCGCACGTGCATTGAACCCGATGAATCCGGTTGCCCGTGGTATGGCCGAAAACCCCGACCACTTCTTCCAACACCGTGAGTCTTGCAACAATTACTACGAAGCTGTTCCGGCTATCGTTGAGGAATACATGAACGAGATTTCCAAAATCACAGGCCGCAAGTACGGTTTGTTCGATTACTATGGTGCAGAAGATGCAGAACGCGTCATCATCGCCATGGGTTCTGTAACGGAAGCTGCCCGCGAAGCCATCGACCACCTCGTTGCCAATGGCGAAAAGGTAGGTTTGGTTGCCGTTCACTTGTATCGTCCGTTCTCTGCCAAGCACTTCCTGGCCGCCGTTCCCAAGACTGCCAAGAAGATTGCCGTACTGGATCGTACGAAAGAACCGGGTGCCAACGGTGAACCGCTGTACCTCGACGTAAAAGACTGCTTCTACGGTGCAGAGAATGCTCCGGTCATCGTAGGCGGCCGTTACGGTTTGGGCTCAAAGGACACTACTCCCGCACAAATCCTCGCCGTTTACAAGAACCTGGCCATGCCGATGCCGAAGAACCACTTCACTATCGGTATCGTAGACGACGTCACCTTCACTTCTCTGCCGCAGGAAGAAGAAATCGCATTGGGCGGCGAAGGCATGTTCGAAGCCAAATTCTACGGTTTGGGTGCTGACGGTACGGTAGGTGCCAACAAGAACTCCGTGAAGATTATCGGTGACAATACCGACAAGCACTGTCAGGCTTATTTCTCTTACGACTCCAAGAAATCAGGCGGTTTCACCTGCTCGCACCTGCGTTTCGGTGACACTCCTATCCGCTCTACATATCTGGTAAATACACCTAACTTTGTGGCTTGCCACGTTCAGGCTTACCTGCACATGTACGACGTAACCCGCGGTTTGCGTAAAAACGGCTCTTTCTTGCTGAACACCATCTGGGAAGGCGAAGAACTGGCCAAGAACCTGCCTAACAAGGTGAAGAAGTACTTTGCACAAAACAATATCACTGTTTACTATATCAACGCAACCCAGATTGCACAAGAAATCGGTTTGGGCAACCGTACCAACACCATCCTGCAGTCCGCATTCTTCCGTATCACCGGCGTTATTCCGGTTGACTTGGCTGTAGAGCAGATGAAGAAATTCATCGTTAAGTCTTACGGCAAGAAGGGTGAAGATGTTGTCAACAAGAACTATGCAGCCGTTGACCGTGGCGGTGAATACAAGCAGCTGGCCGTCGATCCTGCTTGGGCCAATCTGGCAGACGACGCCAAGGCTGAAAACAACGACCCCGCATTCATCAACGAAGTGGTTCGTCCTATCAATGCACAAGACGGTGACCTGTTGCCGGTATCTGCATTCAAGGGTATCGAAGACGGTACTTGGGAACAAGGTACTGCCAAATACGAAAAACGTGGCGTGGCTGCATTCGTTCCCGAATGGAATGCTGAAAACTGTATTCAGTGTAACAAGTGCGCTTACGTTTGTCCTCACGCTGCCATCCGTCCGTTCGTACTCGATGCCGAAGAGCAGAAGGGTGCCGACTTCACTCAACTGAAGGCTGTAGGTAAGGCATTCGACGGCATGACATTCCGTATTCAGGTAGACGTTCTCGACTGTCTGGGTTGTGGCAACTGTGCCGATGTTTGTCCGGGTAACCCGAAGAAGGGTGGCAAGGCTCTGACTATGAAGCACCTCGAAAGCCAATTGCCGGAAGCTGCCAACTGGACTTACTGTACTGAAAACGTGAAGAGTAAACAACACCTGGTCGACATCAAGGCTAACGTGAAGAACTCTCAGTTCGCTACTCCTTTGTTCGAGTTCTCAGGCGCTTGCTCCGGTTGTGGTGAAACTCCGTACGTCAAACTGATTTCCCAGTTGTTCGGTGACCGCGAAATGGTGGCCAACGCAACAGGATGTTCTTCCATCTACTCCGGTTCAGTACCTTCCACTCCTTATACCAGGAACGAAAAAGGTCACGGTCCTGCTTGGGCAAACTCATTGTTCGAGGACTTCTGCGAATTCGGTCTGGGTATGGAGCTTGCCAACGAAAAGATGCGTGCACGTATCGTGAAGGCTATGGAAGATGCCATCGCAGCAGAAGGAACTCCGGCCGAATACAAAGAAGTATTCCAGGCTTGGATTGAAAACATGTACGATGCAGACAAGAGCAAAGAACTGGCTGAAAAGATCATTCCGATGGTAGAAGCAGCCAAAGACAAGTGCGACAGCTGCAAGGCCATCGCCAGCTTGTCTCAATACCTGGTAAAACGCAGCCAGTGGATTATCGGTGGTGACGGTGCTTCTTACGACATCGGTTACGGTGGTCTCGACCATGTAATCGCAAGCGGTAAGGATGTCAACATCCTCGTACTGGATACCGAGGTTTACTCCAACACGGGCGGACAGTCTTCTAAGTCTACTCCGGTAGGTGCCATCGCCAAGTTTGCCGCTGCCGGCAAGCGTGTACGCAAGAAAGACCTCGGTCTGATGGCTACTACTTACGGTTATGTATACGTTGCTCAAATCGCCATGGGTGCCGACCAGGCTCAAACCTTGAAGGCTATCCGTGAGGCAGAAGCATATCCCGGCCCGTCACTCATCATCGCTTACGCTCCGTGTATCAACCACGGTCTGAAGGCAGGTATGGGCAAGAGCCAGGCAGAGGAAGAAAAGGCTGTCAAGTGTGGTTACTGGCACTTGTGGCGCTACAACCCGGCTTTGGAAGCCGAAGGCAAGAATCCGTTCACGCTGGATAGCAAGGAACCGGATTGGAGCGGATTCCAAGACTTCTTGAAAGGCGAAGTTCGTTACGCATCCGTAATGAAACAATATCCGCAGGAAGCCGACGAGCTGTTCAAGGCAGCTGAAGAAAACGCTAAATGGCGTTACAACAGCTACAAGCGTCTTTCCAAAGAGAATTGGGGCGCTGAAGTTGCAGAGTAATTCCGATTACTAAATAAAGAATAGAGGCTGCTCCTGAATAAGGCGCAGTCTCTATTTGTTTTAATCAACAATACTAAATATCACAGGTTATGATTGGATTTATCATTTGGGTTATCGGCGTGGTTCTGTGTGTCAAAGCCGTACTTGAAATCATGAAGTGGCCGGTAGACGGCGTGAAGAAACTATTAGTTGCGATTATCCTCCTGCTTACCAGCTGGATCGGAATCTGCGTCTACTACTTCTGGGGAAGAGAGAACCTGCCTCAAATACTGAAATAAACTTTGGTATCGTCTGAACAGAAGTAAAAACAAACATGTGTATCGGGTGGGAATCGCACGACAGCGTTTCCCGCCCGATTTATTTTCGGGAGTCAAACGGAGAATACAATCCGTTTCATTAGCCTCTTCTTTTCAGGAACCCGGTAGGACTCTCCCCAAACTGTTCCTTATAGCATTTCGTGAAATAGGAAGGTGACGAAAAGCCCACTTCATAAGCAATCTCCGCTACCGTCATGTCAGAGGAAGCAAGCAGTGAGGCAGCCTTTTTCAACCTCATCTGGCGCAGCAGCTCATTCGGCGAATAGTTGGTCAGCGATTTCAGCTTACGGTAAAGCTGCACACGGCTCATACCCATATTCCGTCCCAAGTCCTCCACATTGAGTTCCGCATCTTTCATCCTCTCCCCGACAAGCGATTTGAAGCGGGAGACGAAGTCCTTATCCAAGTCACTGATGGTTTCCTTCTCAATAGTCTGGTTATCTCCGAAAAACTGCCTCAACTGACGACGGTTTGCAATGAGATTGCGGACACGCGACAAGAGCAACTGCGAATTGAACGGCTTGGAAATATAAGAATCGGCACCGCCATCATAGCCTTGGATACGCTGTTCGTCCAGCGAGCAGGCCGTCAGCAGAATCACCGGGATATGGCATGTCTGCAACTCTCCCTTCAAGCGGCGGCAACATTCCACACCATCCATACCAGGCATCATTACATCCGAGACAATCACATCCGGCACATACCTCATGGCCAGCCGGATACCCTCTGACCCGTCCGCTGCATCCAGTACGCGGAATTCGTTCGACAACAGCGACTTCACATAGCTGCGTATATCCGAATTATCGTCAATTACCAGCACAGTAGGACAATCGGCCTCAACCACCTCTTCGCCTGCCTTCACTTCCATATCTATCAGGGTAGACGACACTTCCTCCCCTTCGACAGGCAGCGTCACTATAGTGGGGCGATACTGCGAAACATCCTGCTGTGGAAAAGTAACGGTAAAGGTAGTACCTTTCTCGTCGCTGCGTGCCGTGATGTTGCCGCCATGCATCTCCACAAAGGCACGTACCAGCGCCAGTCCGATACCGGTACCGGCCTGATGCCCGTTTACTTGATAGAAACGCTCGAAGATGGCTTCCACATCGGTTGTAGAAATGTAACTGCCGGAATTGAAGACGGACAGAGTATAGTTCTGTTCCGCCTTTAACAAGCGTAGGGCGATTTTCCCGTTCTCCGGCGTATACTTCACGGCATTGGAGAAGAGATTGAAGTAAATGCGCTCCATCTTCTCCGCATCCGCCATCATCCGGAAGTCCGCATCGGGAGATGCCTCAAAGCTGAAAGCAATATGTTTCTTCAGCAACGCCATGCGGAAAGAATCGTTCCAGCCCCGGAAGCTGTCGAGTAAATCAAAAGGTTCGAGATGAAGCTCCATGCGCCCGTTCTCCACCTTCCGGAAATCAAGTATCTGGTTAACCAGGCGAAGCAGGATATGCACATTCTTTTTCATCAGTTCGAGGAGCTGGCGCGGCTGTCCGTCGATAGTGCGGTTTGCAAGAAGCTGCTCTATGGGATCGGCTATCAGCGTCAGCGGAGTACGGAAATCGTGCGAAATATTCGTGAAGAACACCAACTTGGCATGCGTAGCCTCCTCCAATTCATGAGAAAGCTGTTCCAACTGCGACTTCTGCACTTCCAGCTGTTCCTTCTGCTGTATCAACTGTGTTTTCTGTTCCTCCAGTTTCTTTTTCTGCATGGACAGCTCACGGTTCAACCGATTCTTGGCACGCAAGGAGAGGTAGACAGCCACCAACAAGCCGACCAGCAACAACAAGGCGGACAGACTGCCGTACAAGACAACCTGCTGTGTGGCATAGCGGACCAAATACTGGTTTATCTTTCCGTTCAGGGTTTCTATCTTTCCATCCAGGGTGCCGATGTGGGCGGTCTGCATCTTCATGATGAGAGCATTGTCGCGATTGACGACGGAAGTGCCCAGGATAGTTTCACGGGGAAAATCACGCTTGTTCAGGATATCCATGGCAATCTGCATCACACGGTCGCCACCGGTAGGATATATAAACGTGGCATCCAGTTCGCCGGCAAGCACTTTCTCCACTCCATAGTCTTTGCCGGGCAGAGCATCTATGCCGATGAACCGCATTTCTTTCTCCCGTCCCTTGCTAGCAACGGCAGCATAGGCCCCTGCCGCCATGCGGTCATTCTGTGCATACACCAGGTCGATATGAGGGAAACGGTCTAGCAGGATATCCATTTTTTCTTCGGCCTTAAGTTGCAGCCAGGCACCGTCTTCAACGGCCAGCAACCGGATACCGGGATAAGCGGATAGAGCCTTCACAAATCCTTGATGACGGTCTACGGCGGGTGTGGAGCCCACCAAACCGGAAATTTCAACCACATCTCCCTGCCCGTGCAACACATTGGCCACATACTCTCCCACAGCTTTCCCTATCTCGTAGTTGTCTGCACCGACGTAGGCCGTGTATTTATCCGAAAGGATTTTACGATCTATCACAATCACCGGAATGCCCCGGTTGTATGCCTCTTCCACCACCGGAGTGATCGGAGCGGCTTCATTAGGGGCCACAATCAGCAGGTCCACCCCTTCGGCTATCAGTTCACGAATGTCTTCTGCCTGACGGTCGTTGTCGTCGACGGCAGTACGGATGTCCACCTCCACATCTTCATAGAAATGGGCTTCACGGAGTATCTCGCTGTTCATCCGGCGGCGCCATTCATCCTCGCTACATTGGGAAACGCCGATACGGAAACGTGCCTCACGCCGGGAGCAGGCCACCGCCACTCCCCAAAACACAAGCAAAAAGAATAAAATCCGAAGGTTATGTTGTCTCATCATTTTACTTTTGATTTAAGATATTGTTTCGTTTTTCTTTTATATTCTCCACCATTGCTCCCAATCCACACAACAACAGACACTCCCGAAAAACCGGAGCAAGGCCAAGCCGATAACCGCAGTTGAGCAAATCTAAATAAAATCTTCCAAAAAGACGAATAAAATGGGAAAAAGTTGCCTCACCAGCACTGTTACCCCAATGGCAATGCAAACGCTTCCCGGCCCATGGCATCAATGTATAATGAATAAAGAGAAACTCTTTTTCTCTCTAAAAGCTTTTCTAAACCGATGCAAATATATACCTTTGTATCACCATCGAACAACTCAATGGTAACAAAACATTATTAATTTCAAACATAATCAATATGGGAATATTTGACAAAATCTTCAAAGCTGTGCCAGAAGAAGAGAAGCTGACCCAGCAAGAAGCATTTGCCGGAATTGCTCTTGCAATGGCCGGTGCAGATGGAAGTATTGCAGAATCCGAATGGGCAGGAATCGTTAACTACATCCGTCGATTGAGAATATACGACAACTTCTCCAATCCGGCTTTCGACAAGCTGTTCGACAAGTTATTCAGAATCCTCAGGAACCAAGGTCCCGGTGCATTGGTCAACGCTTCCGTTGAAGGTCTTTCCGAAGATTTGAGGCTCACAGCTTTTGCATGCGCGGTAGATATTGCATTGGCAGACGGCGTGCTGGAAGAAGAAGAAAAGGAACTGATTAACCAGATGGCAGAATCTCTCGAAATCCCCGAACAGACTGCCATATCCATCATCGAGGTAATGATTATCAAGAACAAAGCCTAAACAACCTGAACCCGATATAAGACTTTGTTTTTAATGGTATAGAAACCAAACGTGATTAAACAATGCTATCTCGATTTCCCTTCCCCACTGGAGGAGAGAAATCGAGATAGTACTTTTAACTCATAACACTTCTGAAAAAACTTATAACTGATAAGAAACGAGCAAAGTCTTTTATCACCTTATCACCCCAATCGTTCTCTGAACGCTTCGGGCAACTCCGGCATGGCACCGCTTTGCGTGCAAACGTATGCAGAGAACTCCGCGGCCAGTTTATGAGCTTCGGGTACCTGCTTTCCGCTGAGAATGGCAGCCGTGAAAGCTGCCGTGAACGAATCGCCCGCCCCCACGGTATCAGCCACCGGCACTTTCGGAGTCTCCTGGAAGGATACCACTCCCGGAGTAAACACATAACTGCCGTTCGTTCCGCAAGTCAGGATAAGCATTTTCAAATTATATTTGGCCAGCAGAATCCAGCATTTGTCCTGCAAGTCGATGCCCGGATAGCCGAAGATACGGCTGATGGTCACCAGTTCCTCATCGTTTATCTTGAGAACATTGCAGCGGCGCATGGATTCGCAAAGTATCTCCTTAGTATAGAACCCCTGGCGGAGGTTGATGTCGAATATCTTCAACTGCTCGTCCATATCAGGCATCGCATCAAGAAAACGGTTGATAGTGGCGCGGCTAGTTTCACTGCGTTGCGCCAAAGAACCGAAACACACGGCACGGGTATTCAGTGCCAGATGTCTCAATTCATCCGTAAACGGGATATTATCCCAAGCGACCCCTTCCTTTATTTCATAGCAAGGAACCCCTACGGCATCAAGAGTCACCTGTACGGTTCCGGTCGGATAAGGCACACGCTCTATCTGAGTTCGCAAGCCTTTCCGGGCAAAGACATCCAGAATCTCGTTTCCGTCGGCATCGGCACCTACGGCACTGACCACGCAACTGTCGAACCCAAACTGCGATGCATGGTAAGCAAAGTTTGCCGGAGCACCGCCTATCTTCTTCCCTTCGGGGAGGCAATCCCATAAAGCCTCACCCATTCCTACAATTACCTTATTCATGATATTATTTAGTTTATTGAATCATATGTTTTCATTCGTAGCGGCCTATTTTTCCACCTGACAAGAAGCAGTAAAAAAGTTGCCAAGTATAGGACAAAAAGTTGCCAACTACCTATTAAAAAGTTTCTAAGAACCAAGGATTATCTCTATCCCAAGGCTTGGGATAGACATCCGCAGGCTGGGGACAGATATCCGCAGCTTTGGGACATGCGTCCCCATCCTGCGAACAAACATTACCGCTTCATACGCAGCATATAGAAGAACAGATAGACTACCCCTACCGTCATCACAGCCACGGCACCGCTTTGTCCTACAGCATCACTTGCCAAGCCCATTGCTATCGGAAATACCGTACCGCCGAAGAGCCCCATAATCATCAAGCCGGAAACCTCGTTCTTCTTTTGTGGCATAGCAAGCAACGCCTGAGAGAAAATAACCGGAAAGATGTTCGAATTGCCGAAACCGATGAGGGCAATGCAAATATATATCATCGTCTTTTCATGGAATACGAACAACCCTACCATCGCCACTAACATACATAACACGCTGATGCCGAAGAAGGTTCGGGGAGCCATCTTTTGAAGGATGAAGGTTCCGAGAAAGCAACCCGCCGTGCGGAAGATGAAGTAAAGGCTGGTGGCAAAGCCGGCATCGGCCAGCGTCATGCCCAGGCGCTCCATCAGAATCTTGGGCGCCGTGGTATTCGTACCTACGTCAATGCCTACATGGCACATGATGCCCAAGAAGCAGAGAAAGATAAACGGCTTGCCCAGCAGGGCGAGGCACTCCCCGAAGGTGGAAGGGCGCCCCTCTTCCTTTTCTTCGCGGATGGAAGTACCGCTCAGCCAAAGAATGGCAATCACCGCAATGACCATATAGACCGGGAACAGCACCCTCCAGCCCATGCCCAGAGACGGAATGACCTGCGTAGCTCCCCACATGGCAATGTATGGAGCCAGAAACGAAGCAATGGCTTTTACAAACTGTCCGAAAGTGAGCGAACTTGCCAGCCGCTCGCCGCTTACGATGTTGGAAAGCAGCGGGTTGAGCGACGTTTGCATCAGCGCATTACCGATGCCCAGCAATGAGAACGAGAGCAGCATCAGCACGTAGCCGTCTCCGAAAACCGGGAGAAGCAAAGAGGCAAACGTGATGACAAGGCTGAGAAGCACCGTCTTCTTGCGTCCGATGCGGTTCATCAGCATACCCGTAGGTACGGAGAAGATGAGAAACCAGAAGAACACCAGAGACGGGAATATATTGGCTTGCGAGTCGGTCAGGTTCAAGTCGGCCTTCACGTAGTTGGAAGCGATGCCTACCAAGTCTACAAAGCCCATGGCGAAGAAGCAAAGCATGACCGGAAAGAGCTTTGCCAAGGAAGCGGAAGATGTAGCAGATTGTTTCATTTTACAATGTTCTTTTTAATGGTCAAATTATTTTCTACCTCCAGCGGATAGACGGTCAGGTTTCCTACCCGGCAACGGCCTTTGTCGGTCGATATGGAAAGAGTGGTGTAGGGTTCCGTGGGGAAAACCAAGTTTGTCATGACGAAACGCCCCTCTCCGTCGAAAGCCTCGATGCTGCAACGATCTATGAACAAACGCAGATGTTGTTTTCTGCCCTGAGGGGCCGGAGCCAGCGTGATGGCAGGAAAATCCTTGCTGAAGTCCGTCAGACCGCTTCGGGTGCGATCCATGCCGAAACTGTTGTCTGTCAGATTATAGGTCAGGACGGTCTGTTCCCCTTTAGGATTACTCAAGGTAATGTTTACCTTTCCGGCAGTGCGGGCGTCCAATTCCAGATTCACCTCACAGATTCCGTTATTGGCAACAGGCAGTTTCTTTGCCACACCGTTCTTGCCTACAGAGAAAGCACCGTAATCCATCGTTTTCTTGCCCCGCAAAGCCAATGTTTCGGGAGCCGGTACGGTAGTGAGATAATAGTCGCCGTCACCGACTTTGTAAAGACCCAAGTCGCGCGGAAGAGAATTGGCACTGCGATACTGCTTGGTGGGCACGTTGTTGGCGTACTGCCAATTACTCATCCACGCTATCACAGTATGTCTGTCATCAGGAGCATTGCTCCACGACACAGTGGCATAATGGTCCTTTCCGTAGTCCATCCACTTGGTGACTTCGGGCTTGGTGTCGCAAGTAAACGTCTTGCCGTCGAAATCACCTACAAAGTACTGTGCCGCACTGCCGCCGAAGGGGCCTCCGGGATTGATGTTGCAGATAAGCACCCACTTCTTCTCGTCGGTACCCCGAACGGGCAACTGCATCAGGTCCGGGCATTCCCATACTCCCTCCTGACATCCGTAACCACGACCGAAGCTGCTCTCCTTTTTCCAGCTCTTCAAGTCGGGAGAAGAGTATATCCACATCTCCCTCTCCAGCGCGGCGGCAAGGACAAGAATCCATCTGCCGCTTTCGGCATGCCAGAACATATTCGGGTCGCGGCACTCCTTGTCCGAGGTGATGATGGGATTGTTTTCGTAGGTCTTGAAAGTCCGTCCGTTGTCCAAGCTATAGGCAAGACTCTGTATCTGGCTGGCACCCGCCGAGGTATAGATAGCGACAACGGCATCCTTGCCGAAACCAGCGGTGTTCTCCTTGTCCACCACACAGCTGCCGCTGAAAATCATTCCCAGCCCGTCGGGCACGAGCACCGGCTCTTCCGCTTTCCAGTTCACCAGGTCGGTGCTGATGGAGTGTCCCCAACTAAGATTTCCCCACATGGAACCGTAGGGATTGTACTGGAAACAGAGATGATACACCCCATCCTTGTAGAACATCCCGTTGGGATCATTCATCCAGCCATAGCGGGGAGTATGATGAAAAAGCGGGCGGAAAGCTTCGCTGTTAGATGCGTCAAACGTATCGCTCAGGCATATATCGCTCCAGCAGGCATCCTCCATGGCATCGCGTACGTTGGCACGGCTGTTGCCCGTATGCACGTCCAGCGACACCTTGCCGGTTTCATACGGAGCCAGGTCGAAAGGCACCCGGTAATCCACGCGATTCATGGCAAGACGTACCGTCAGCGTACGCTCCACCTTATTATTTACCAGTACATGAATGGTTGCCTCCGGAGCAGCCTCTTCAACGGGCAACAACAGATACTTCCTGGGAGACACTACTTGTATCAGACTATGGTTGGCACCCAGATAATGGACCTTCAGTCCCTCTTGATTTTGCGCCGCACAAAGTCCAACGCTCATCCACAGCAGGAAGAGCAATGCGGCCAAATTTCGTTTTACGTTCATAATAGATATTTTATGTTTATTCATGGTTTCATGTTTTTCATCCGTTGCAAAGATACGGCCTTACGCCATTCCCGACTATCTTTTTTGTTTCAAAGCATACTACAAATGTTACATTCAGTCTAAAAATAGCCGTCAAGGCAAGACCTGCGTGTCCTTTTCGTTCACAAAGAAAGAGACAATTCCACAACCATCATTGTTGGCAAACCATCTTAGCGAATCGGGAGACACAAAAGAGTGAGGACGATAAGGCTCCTTGTATAAACTGTCTGAATTCATTTGTGCACCGGCAGACAATGTTCCTGCCAATAAAAGCACACCCAATATAGTTGGTATCTTCATTTTCTGCATTTTCATTAAAAGTTCATCTTTACCCTTGCATCTTTCAGTCTCCAAACTTCGGCAGCAACTTCCGTTGTATTTCCATCAGAGAATAGCTCCAATAGCGTACTGTTTTCTTTCAGAGGAAAGATTCTTGTAGTAAACGCATCTTCGTTATTGATAAATCCTTCCACTACAGAACCGTCAATAAACAAACGAATTTCCACCGACTTGGTTGTGTCCAACCGATACCGGTCCTTGCGGATCTTCAAAGGAATGTGTGCACGCAAGGAAGAATGCGTCTGGTCTACAATAAGTTCCTCCTTTTCCACATCATAATAAATCTGGCTATATTCGCTATTATCCGGATTCTTGCACAATGTAAATCCAAACCGTCTTGCGTCACCGGGATAAAAAGTCGCCTTGACTTCAAGCTGATGTTCCCTTCTGCTCAAAATGCATGGTTTCGCAGCAGTCAATGCCTGCCTGGAATAAACCGTGGATTGTTCACGCAATTGTTTCATTACGGGATGGGGTGTCTGGCATAGTTTTCCATCTTTCAACTGCCATCTTCTGGGCATACTATAGAGATGCGCCCATCCTTGTTCATAAGTGGCTTCCCCTCCTATTTCATCGGGTATAATGGCAATGGCAGCAACATCCCCTTCCAGAGTCTCCACAACAGAGGGAGACAGCAAGCGGTTGATGACCTCCAGATTTTGAGGAACCGGATTGTCCGGTACAAACTTCTCATTCTTGAAATCTCCTATCCAATATTGGCAACGCGCAGGTATGCCTTTATGAGGAACCCTATTCACCAAAAGAACATACTTGCCGCCCATCTTCTTAAAGACCGGCATTTCCCAGAAAATACCGGAATCATCCACTTCCGGATTTCCCTCAAACAGTAAATGTACAAAATCCCATTTCTTCAGGTCTGCCGATTTATAAAGCAACAAAGCTCCATGGGGTGTATCGGTCTGCTCAATGCCGAAGCCGATAATCATATACCAGACATCACCTTCTTTCCAGACATACTGGTCGCGCATGTCCGTACGGGTATATCCGGCAGGCTTCTCGGCGATAACCGGATTACCCGCATATTTCTCCCATTCTATCAGCGCAGTATCTTTCGGAAAAGCAATACCTACTCCCAGATTGTCTCCACCGGCTGTATATATCAGTTGGGGGATACCGTCATCATTGATGACAGCATATCCGGACCATATTCCATTCTTGTCATAAGCAGCATCAGGAGTCAAAGCCGGCTTTTCCTCGGTCCAATGAAGCATATCGGGACTGCTGAAATGTCCCCAATTTATCTGCCCCAGGAAAATGGCAGAAGCATTCTTCTGATTGAATATATGGTATTTACCTTTATAAAGAAGCAAGCCATGCGTTTCATTAGTCCAGTTGGCAGCCGGCAACAGATGATAGCGGGGACGGTTGAAGTCCTTCGCAAAACGGGTTTCCGGAATAGCCAAAACCGGAGTTTTCTTCAATCCCAAGGCAATCTCGTCTCTCCATGCAGACGAATCATCGGAAAAGGGAGTGAGGCTTATCCCGTCAATCAACCCGTTTATAGCCGTAACATCGTACATCCAAACCTTCTTTTCCCTGAAATCCTTACCTACCCGAAGGGTCATTTCCCCACCCAGTAAGTTCCGAGGCCATACCTCCGCACTCATCCTCTGCCCATTCAGGCAAACCGATTCATTGGTCAAATCAAGGCCCACATGCAGCCACTTGAAACGGTCGACTTTTGTCTTTAATGAACAGTAAGAGTATGAGCCATTCTGCCCCATTCCCAACAGCAACTCACCATAACGGTCTACACACACCGCTACAGATGTTCCTGCCATGTCTCTGATTCCCATAAAGGCAGCAGTATCCGTCGGATAAGATTCCAAAGCAAACCATCCGGACAACGACGAAACCTCTCCTTCCGCGGTGGTTTCCATCCAGGTGGAATAGCCGTCTGTACGAAGGGCCTTACCTTCGACTCCGGCAACAAATTCCGGTATTTCCTTTATAGTGTACAAATTCAACAGTGACTTGCCGTCACTGGAAAGTAAGGAGTCCTGCCCGTCAAACGACCATGTTTTTTGAGCAAAAGCTGCATTCAAAGAAAGCAATAGACAGCCCAATATAGAATAGGCAAAGTGTTTCATAATAAAAGATTGTTTAAAGAAAGAGGGGGGAAACAAATGTTTCACCTCCCTTGCGTTTCTATTTCAAAATACAATTAGTTGAACGGAGCATAACCGGGATTCTGTACATACTTGCCTCCCGAGAATCCGTATTGATTGTTCGGAACCGGATAATACTCATCCTTTCCACCCGTAAAGTGCGCATTGGCATAGTAAATGCGATTGTCTGCCTCCGCAGCGATGTACTTGTTCATGGTTGTTTCCACTATGCCCCAACGAACCAAGTCAAAGAAACGTTCACCTTCCAAAGCCTTCTCCAGACGTGTTTCCCAACGGAGGGCCTGACGGGCATAATCCTGATTCCATACATCAGCAGGATAAGGATTGACAAGATAGTTGGCCGCATTGTGGGAATGGTCGTTGAAATCCTTTACATAGGCGCTGTTCCGGGCACGATTGCGTATCCGGTTAATCAAATCACGGGCAGTTTCGAGTCCATTGCCTTCATTGAGTTCAATAAGAGCCTCAGCTTTCCAAAGAAGGATATCCGCGTAACGTATAATCTGCCAGTTCAACTGTGAAGCCCCCCAAGGCCATCCATTAAACATATCACTACTTTCCGGAGAAACCCAAAAGCGCTTCGCACAATTATAGCCGTAAGTTTCCTTATCACGCACCCATCCTTCACACGGTTTGTCCGGGTAAGTTTTCCAAGTTATATTAGGACGGCCCACAACAAAATCAAGACGCGGGTCTACATTGGGAGTCGTGTTTTGCAAAGTATAAACACCATTGTTCAGTACCGCCCAACTATAATCAGGCTTTGACTGATAATTAAAATCGGGCAAACCGTTTGCATCTGTCTGGTAAGCATTGATCAGGTCTTGGCTGGGCAAGAAGAAACCGTCGCCTCCGTAAGGGCTGCCTCCGCCCGGAGAATTCAACAGATTGCTCCAATTGATGCGGCCGGCACTTTCGGTACCGTCATTCATGGAATATTGAATGGCAAAAACAGACTCTTTACCGTTTTCATTAGCTACCAAATCCAATCCCTGGAAATCGTCAAGCAAACCGTAACGGTTGCTGGCAGTCACCTGGTCGCAAAGCGAAACGACTTCCCTCAGCAGCTCTTTATTGATGGAAGTTACGGCATGCGTAGTCTCATCTTGCTGATACGCCTGGTACAGCTTGATTTTAGCCGCATAGGCCAGTGCTATGTATTTATGAATACGCCCTACCTCCGGCTGTGATGCAGGAAGCTGTTCGGCAGCATCAAGCATCTCCTTGGCCAGCATACTCAGAATCTCGTCACGGGTAAACTCATTGTTCGGAATATCCGGATATCGGGAAATCTCAACGTTCTCGTCAAAATAAGGTATCTTGTTGAAAAGCCGGCTCAACTCAAAGTAATAATGGGCACGAAGCACTTTCATCTCCGCAATGCGGGATACACGCCCGTTCACCTGCTCGTCTGTTGCAGCATTCAGTACGCGCAATGCAGAGTTACAACGCTGCACACTGCAATATAGATGGTACCACTTGCTGTCCAGAAATCCATTGGTAGCATCCATATCAAATGTCTCCATACGGTGCACTTCATTAAGGTCACCGACACCGCCACCGCCTTTATAGGCATTGTCCGAACGCACCTCACCATAAGTCCAATTGGAAGTAGGATGACACCATACACTCCAGCTCTGTCCCTCGGGACCACCCAAAGCTGCATACGCAGCATTCACCAAAAGGTCGGCACCTTTTGTAGAAGTCATAATATCTTCGTTCAAGCTACCCTGGGGCTTCAAATCCAGAAACCGGTCTTCATTACAACTTGCAGTCATCAGCGCTACTGCGCCAAGCATATATAAATGTTTCAATTTCATGATAGTATATTTTAAAGTTTAGAAACCAAATGATAATCCCAAAGAGAACGTACGAGGCAACGGATAAGGATAGCCCAGACCTTCAGGGTCGGCACCCGTATAACCGGTAATCGTAAACAAATTCTGAGCCTGGAAATAAATGCGCGCATGACGCATCTTCATCTTGTCGAGAACTGCTTTAGGAAGCGTGTAACCCAATGTCAGGCTTTTCAGCTTGATATACGAACCATTTTCAATATAGAACTCGGAAACCTCGTGCTCATTGTTGCTGTTAAGGGTGGTCAAAGCAGGTACACTGCTATTATAAACACCTGTCTTTTCAAAATTCTCGTAGGCATGCATGGCATCGAGCAGGCGGGTAGAGTGATTACCGGTCCAGCATTGGAACAAATCCGTATAATATTTGGAGTTGTTATAGGCATCACGAATCATACCGTTGAAGAACATGCTGAGGTCAAAGCCTTTCCAAGATGCCCCAAGATTCAGACCTGCAATCACTTTCGGATTGTCAGAACCCAACCATACACGGTCGTTCGTATCAATCGTACCGTTACCGTCAGCATCCACGTATTTGATACGTCCTACTCCGGGAGCACCAAACCGTACATTATATTTGGATTTATACTCATCCACCTCCTGCTGGGTACGGAACACTCCATCTGTCTTGAAGCCCATCCATGAACCGAACGGTTGGCCAACCAAAGTCTTGTCAACACCATTACCGCCACCATAAGTATAGTAAATTTCTTCCGTCAGCTCTGTCACCTCATTTTTGTAGTATGAAAGATTAAATGCTACATTATACTGGAAATCCTTCACTTTATCATTCCAGGTCAATGCCATCTCGAAACCTTTATTGTTCATCGTACCACCATTATACCAGCAGTAACCACCCTCGCCAATGACAGCAATATACGGTTTCTCTACAAGCATATCGCTTGTCTTCTTATCAAAATAATCGAGAGAAGCACTCAGACGTCCGTTCAGGAAAGCAGCGTCCACACCGATATTGAGCTGCCTTGTACTCTCCCACTTCAAATCAGGATTGGTAGACCTCACTTTGTAACCACCGGGAGCCAAAGTTGTTCCATCACCGTTCATGTTGTAGCTTGCATCCTTCAGACTAATCAAATATTTTGTGTAGGGAGCTTCATTATCAATAATATCGTTACCGTTGATACCCCATGAAGCACGTAGTTTCAAATCTGCCAACCAATTTCCGGTCGCTTCCATAAACTTCTCACTCGAGATGCGCCAGCCTGCCGACACTGAGGGGAAGTAATCAACATTATTACCCTTTGCCAAGCGGGAAGAAGCATCACGACGCACCGTAACAGAGGCCAGATACCGTCCTTCATAATCATAGTTCACTTTACCGAAGTAAGACACCATGCCATAATTGGAAGCACCGGCACCTACATTCTTACCGGCAGTCACACCGTCGAGATAAATATAATCTTCATCTTCTATGGCCAGTCCCGTACCATAACCGAACATGGATTCCGAATGGTTCTTCTTAGCCTCTGTACCAAGAAGTGCAGTCAGATTGTTCTTTCCAAATGTTTTGCTATAAGTCACGGTATTGGTCCATACCCAATCCAGCCTTTTGTTGGATGATTGAGTCAGCTTATTGACCTCATCGCGTGCCCATGCCGGCTCAAAGGTTTTGTTGGTTTCATCGTAATAGTTCATACCAAAATTGGTTTTCAGTACCAAGTCCTTTATCGGTTCAATTTCAAGGAAGGCATTACCGAAGATACGCCAATAATCATGTTTGTTCCGCTTTTCATTCTCCAACAGACGCGCCATGTTTGGGGCATCACCCAAAACATCATTGATGGCATCGTTATAACCGCCATTCTCATCATAAACCGTCTTGGCAGGATGCTGCTTGATGGCATTCTCATCTACACCGGCCGGACTGAGGGTCTGCGTCCAACGATTGACGGCAACGTTCTCGCCTATGCGTAAGCGATTGTCAAGATAATGATAGTTGGAACTGATACGGGTATTGATTCGCTGGAAATTCGTATTCTCTACCAAACCATCGTGGTCGAGATAGTTCAACGCCAACGAGAAAGCCCCATTGTCAGAACCCTTTGAAAGCGTAGCACTGTAATTCTGCATCAAGGCAGTGCGGTAAACCACATCGCGCCAATCCGTATCAACGGCATGTACTTTAGCTCCATTCAGGCCGATGTAGTCCTGAAGTTTGGGAGTTGCACCATTACCATATATTTCGCTGCTTGGTGTAGCGCCATTATTGGCATACTTATAAGCTGACCAGTAAACCTGCCCCCACTCATCAGCATTCAGCATATCAAAACCACATTGATAGCCCTGCAAAGTCAACGACATATCAAAATCCACGCGGGTCTCCCCTTTCTTGGCACGCTTGGTAGTAATGATAATCACACCATTGGCAGCCTGCGCACCATAAATGGAAGCAGAAGCGGCATCTTTCAATACCTGAATGGATTCTACATCATTGGAAGAAAGGATAGACGAGATGTTTTCACGGGTCATCACCCCGTCGATGACATAAAGCGGAGAGTTGGCATCGCCACGGAAAGAAGACTTACCACGTACCAATGTAGAGGTATTTCCACCGCCCGGCGTGCCGTCAGTAGTGATGTTCATACCGGCAACACGTCCCTGCAAGCTCGACAACACATTCCCCGTAGGAATATCCGCTACATCCTTCATCTTGACCACAGCCACCGAACCGGTCAAGCTGGCCTTTTTCTCGGACATATAGCCGGTCACCACTACTTCATCAATCAACTGGGAATCTTCCGTCAACTCAATGCGTAAAGTGGACTGGGCCTTTACTGTAACGGTTTTATATCCTATATAGGATATGGACAATGTGGCACCGGAAGCCACAGACAGCGTGAAGTTTCCGTCAATATCCGTAATTGTTCCATTACTGTTGGAACCTACTTCCATGACAGAAGCACCGATAATGGATTCACCACTCGATTTTTCAACGACAGTACCTTTTACCTGGACTTGCTGGGCAAAGGAACAGATGCCCGCAAAGAGAAGCACAATTAGTGTGCAAAGCCTGAGACTAATGCTTTTCAACATATCTATTAATTTAAAGTTAATAATAAACCAATTCTGCAATTGAGTTTTGTGTCGGCAAAATTAAGCGATACCGGCATTTTAGCCTATAACAAATGTTACGAAAGATGGAACTTTTGATACATCCCCTTTCCAAAGGTATTCTACGCGTGTTTTTTGATGAATAAACTTGAATGATTATCCGTAATATTCCCCCATGATACTTTCCACATCACGGCATATCAGTGCTAAAGGGAAACAGGATACGTGTATAAGTCTGCCGGGAAGGCAGTATAGGGAAGATATGATTAAAAGGCTTATAATATAGCATTAAAAGGCTTATAATATGATATTAAAAGCCTTTTAATCATACATCACTATGGGAACGAGGTTGGCAGAGACGGTGAAAGAATAAGGATGAAGCATGCAAATAACCGATTACGGGAAGAACCGTTCCGCACACCGGTATCCTTCTTCATAAAGCTCCCTCAGCTTCTTGATGTCACGTTCGATGCGGTCTACCACTACCGGCTTCTGCGGACGAATAACAACGATCTCTCCGGCGGCTTCCATCCGTTCCACCTGCTCCAACTGCCGGTTATAGACCATGCTGCGGCGATTGATGGCTTCACGCAATAGCGGATATTTCCTATATATAAAAGGTGGAACTTTCGTTCCCTGAATTTCCTTACGGTACCCATGATTGCGCGTCAGCACCACCACATTATTGGTAAATCCATCCTGACGGGCACGCATCAAAGGGATACTGTCCACTATACCTCCGTCCAGCATCGGGATGTTGTCCACGTAGGCAATGGGACAGACAAACGGCAGACTGCTCGAAGCACGCACAATATCAATGACGCGCTCCTTGTTCCGCTTCTCCTCAAAGTAGTTCGCTTCGCCCGTCTCGCAGTTGGTGGTCACCATCACATAGCGTTCGGGGCAACGAAAGTATGCCTCGTAGTCGTAGGGAAGTATGTGTTCCGGAAACTCCCGGAACAACAAGTCGAAATCCATGATATTCCGTTTCTTCAACAGATACTTCAACCCGATGTAATTGTATTTTTCCAGCAAGTCGATATTGCTGTACTTGGCACGCCCGCGCTGACCGGACATATAGGAAAGTCCGTTGCAGGCTCCGGCACTGACGCCGATGGTATAGGGAAAGCGAATGCCACGATCCATAAAGCTGTCGAGCACACCGCAAGTGAAGACGCCGCGCATGCCGCCGCCCTCCAAAACAAGACCGCTACGGTCGTCAATACGTATCATTTTCTCCATAAGTGTCGGAATTAACGCTCCAAAGATAGCTTTTGTTTACGATATTCTACCTATATTTGCAGCTGCAACTATAAATCTATAACATTTTAATCATGATGAAGAAATCAATACTGATTGCCGCATTGGGTCTGCTGAGCGTAAATGCCTTGGCACAAGACACTCCGAAAGAAGAAGGTTTCGTCTTCACCACCGTGAAGGAAAACCCCATCACATCCATCAAAAACCAGAACCGCGCCGGTACATGCTGGTGCTACTCCGGACTGGCGTTCATCGAATCCGAACTGCTCCGTATGGGCAAGGGCGAGTACGACCTCTCTGAAATGTTCATCGTGCACAACACCTATCTGGACCGTGCCGACAAGGCAGTGCGTACACACGGCGACATCTCCTTCTCACAAGGCGGTTCGTTCTATGACGTTGTATATGGCATGAAAACCTTCGGTCTGGTTCCCGAAAGCGAAATGCGTCCGGGCGTGATGTATGGCGACACGCTGAGCAACCACAACGAACTGACAGCCGTATCCAACGCTGTAGTGGCTGCCATTGCCAAAGGAAACCACCGCAGCCTGCAAGCCGACAAAAACAAGACTCCGCTCTGGAAGAAAGCCATTGCTTCCATCCACGACATCTATCTGGGCGAACGTCCCGAAAAGTTCACTTACAACGGCAAGGAATACACCCCGAAGTCTTTCTATGAATCTACCGGGCTGAATGCCGATGACTACATCTCACTGACTTCCTACACGCATCATCCGTTCTACCAGTCGTTCATCCTCGAGATTCAGGACAACTGGCGTTGGGCTTCTTCCTACAACCTGCCCATCGACGAACTGATGCAGGTGTTCGACAATGCCATCAACAAAGGTTACACCATCGCCTGGGGTAGCGACGTAAGCGAACAGGGCTTCACACGCGACGGTATCGCCGTACTGCCCGATGCCGAAAAGGCGCAGGAACTGAGCGGTTCGGACATGGCACACTGGCTGAAGATGAAACCCGAAGAGAAGAAACTCAACACCAAGCCTCAGCCGCAGAAGTGGTGTACACAAGAGGAACGCCAACTGGCCTACGACAACTGGGAAACTACCGACGACCACGGTATGCAGATTTACGGTATCGCCAAAGACCAGACAGGCAACGAATACTATATGGTAAAGAATTCTTGGGGCAAAGCCGGCAAATATGATGGCAAATGGTATGCTTCCAAAGCATTCGTACGCTATAAAACAATGAACATCATTGTGCACAAGGATGCACTGCCTAAGGATATTTCCAAGAAACTGGGTATTAAATAAGAATAAGGGCATTCTTAAAGAAGAACACTTAAAACAGAAGGGGAAGCATGCCGAAAAACCGACATGCTTCCCTTTTTTTCAGATTATTTCCTTACATTTGCCGCCTAAACTGACTACAACTATTATGAAGCAGCTTCTTTATCTGCCCCTCTTCCTTCTCTTCTGCCTCCTTGCAGCAAGATGTACCGACGAAACTGCCACGCGCCGCCTCGCCATGTTCGATGCAGCCGAACGCCTGCTGCCGACCGATGCCGACAGCGCCTCCCTGCTGCTTGCAGGCATCCCCCACCCCGAAGAACTGGGCAACCGCGACTTTGCCAGATATTGCATGCTGTGCGGTCGTTCCACGAACTACACCCATGCAGACACTCTTTCCGTCCACCAATGGAAACGGGCACAGAAGTGGATAGACAAGCACGGCTCACCCGAAGAACGGGCACAAGTGGGATTGTTCTTAGGACGTGCATACGCCGAAGACGGAGAATGGGATTTGGCGATGCAGACGTATGCGGAAGCTCTGCACTATGCCAAGGAATACAAGGTGTATAATGTGGCAGGGTATATTTGTACGTATATGGCAGACTTATACAACTTTAAAAACATGCCTGATGAAATAAGAGCGAAATACACAGAGGCTTCTTTTTTGTTTGCTAAAGCAGGAAACCCCAAGAGTCAAGTTTATGCAATGAAGAATTTGGCAATGGAGTTCGCCTTCGTAGATTCGTTTTCGTATGCAAAAAAAATAATGAAAGAAGCAGATTCAATAGCCTCCACACTGCATATCCAAAGAGTAGATTATAATATAGCCAATGCCTACGCTAATATTTATGATATGCAAGAATGTTATGATTTAGCAGAAAAATACTACAAGAAAGCAATATCACTCAATACTCGTCATAGTATGAAAGATTCTATGGGATTGGCTGGCATTTATATTGCTTCAGGAAAGATTAAGCAAGCCAAAGAATTAGTAGACAACATGGCATTACATAGCCCTACTGCGTATGGAGTTAATCTACTATATGGGAATATATATAAACTTACGGGCAATTATGAGAAAGCACTTTATTTCAAGGAATTTTGTTTCGAGATAGTCGATTCTTTGACCAACGCCCAAAGCAAAGCCAAGATTCTTGAAGTAGAGAAAAAATACAATCATCTTAAAATACAGGAAGAAAACGGAAGACTAAAAAATGCCCGACAACGCTCTTTCATTTATCTGATTATTTGTGTCAGCCTATTAATAATAGGAAGCATCGTTTTCTATTTTTATCGCAAACATGCCAAGATGCAACTACATTGGCAGGAAGAAAAGTTGTATAGCTTAGATAAAGAGCGTTCCGAAATAGCCGCACAATTATCCGAAGCACGTCACTCTTTGGAAACCATACAAGAAGACAGGGAAGAAAACATAAGATTACAACAAAAGATTCTGTCTCTATCAAAAAAATACAAAGAGTTACAAAAACAACGTTTAGAAGGCTCTGCAATATACAAAAAGCTTTCATCCCTATTGGTAAAGCCACAACCCAATAATAACAAACCATTATTGACGGACAAACTTTGGAATATGCTGGTTATTGAATTAAGTAGAATCTATCCGGGCTTTCGCTCCTCTCTTTATGAACAATGCCCCAATCTATCCGAAGAAGAATGCCGTTATTGTCACCTCCATGTTTTAGGGTTTGATGGAAACAATGAGGCTGTATTGTTAAACATCAATCCTTCTTCTATATGGATGAAGCGTACCAGAATCAAGCAAAAATTGGGTCGTAATCTCCCCAAAGAACAAACATTGCACAATATTTTGGTTGATACATTTCTAAACTAACTATAATACTTAAAACCAGCTCATTACATTAATAGTTGTATAGGTTATCCGTATAGGATTTAATTCGTAATCATTTGATTTTCAGCACTAGGTTGTATAGTAAGAAATAAAATGAAATTGCTATGTAAAATTTTATTTCCTATAATTTCGCAGCATCATTAACTGAAAACAAATGTATTATGATGAAACTAAAAACTGTATTATTATGTGTATGCTTGGCCGCACCTTTATTGTCTAATGCAAAAAGACCCTAATTGATTGGACGTATACAACACGCCATACTGACGACCGCAGTTTAGGCCCAGCCATCCCCATCGAAGCCACCTACGATGACGAGCTTCACGAACTCACCTTGATGCTTTTTGATGAAGGCTATTCTATCCTTGTAGAAGTCAAAGATGAAAAAGGCAATGTAATCTACACCGATTATCTTATGATGATTGATGGCAGTAAAGTACAGATTCCTTTAGAAGGACTCGCTATCGGCAAATACACCCTTTCCATTTCAGACGGAGAGGACAATTTTATTGGAGATTTCGTTTATTGATGAAATTAATCTTAAAGATATTTATACATGTAACTAATATCTATATGCCAGAAGCTAAGGTGGCACTTTCTTATTATATCTCAGAATGGGATGAAGATGCTGTTTTAGACGATTATGGTATCCGCGATTGGGTGGAAAATCTACCCGAAAAGAAGATAGCCATATCATCCTTGGCTAATTACTATACCATTATAGGCCTTTAATGTAATAGTTCGGGGCGTTACAACGCCCCAAACCTTATAAAACAATATGAGAACAATATGAGAACAATTTATCTGACTTTAACGACGCTTGCGTTACTGCTACTCCTCTCTTGCTGCCACGAAAACGATACAATCCTGACTTTCGATACCGGAAGCAAGAAGCTAATCAATAGTAAACTGGAGTCATTAGTGTCCCATAAAAAATAGGGACTAGTTAAACATTAAATAAATTTGGCCCATTTGGTCCGAAACGGTCTTTGTCATATTGAAATTTAGTTTTGTCGAAGAGGTCTTTCAAGTGCGTTTTGTCA
>NZ_JABXJH010000003.1:0-154090 GCF_013373675.1 Bacteroides sp. L10-4 | reverse complement strand
TTTAGGAAGTAGCTATACACTTCTGAAGAGTAGTTATGTCTATATACAAACTTACCCAAGGATACGTTAATGTTCGTAAACTTGGGTAAGATTTTATAGATATTGTTTGGAGAGGACTTAGAATTCACCCTCTTTTGCATGAACCTCTGTGATAAAAAGTATGGGACATACGCGGATTCTGCTTATGCCTGCTTCTGGTTTTGCCTTTATCCGGAGGACGGTCTACTCATTCATTGATGTATGGTCAGGACAAAACGAAACATCTCTTCTCTTTGTGAGTAGGAGAAGAGATGTTTCACTACGTTCTGTATGCCAGACTATGCATTTACTTTTTCTTCTTGCTTCTTTTTGCCCAACCTTCTTCGCTAAAGTTGGGTTCGGGATCTTTGAAGTCGTTGTTTCCTTGGAAGAACTGTTTCCAGTCATCTTTCTTGCCGCGGGCTTTGGTATAGCCGCGTTCTTCGCGTGTGGGCTTGCTCTTTTTGGCAGTAGGGGCGTTTTCGGGTTTCTCCTTGCGCCGTGAGGCAGGGGCTTCGTTTCGTTTTTTGCCTTTGCTTCGTGTGGTCTCTTTTCCTTCCTCTCCGGCAATCTCTACCGATACCTTGCGTCCGTTCCAGTTGGCACGGTTCAAGGCTTTCACTACATTACCGGCTTCCTTTTCCTCTACTTCGAAGAAAGAGAATTTCTGCATCAGGTCGATGCGTCCCAGTTCAATGCGTCCGCGGGTGTTCTTGTTCAGCAGGCTGATAAGCTCACTGGGGAAGAAGTTGTCCATCTTGCCCAGATTGATGAATAGGCGCTTGTAGCCCGGTTCGGCCTGGCGGTTTCCGCTGCTTCGGCGTTCACTCCGCTCACCCTTGCCGCGTTCACTTCCGGTGGCTGCCTCTATCTCTTCGCGGTCGCGGTAGTAGTCCAGAAAGCGGTTGAACTCATGCGATACCATGCGTTTTATAAGGTCTTCCTTGCTCAGCCAGTCCAGCTTGCGGTAGATGTCGGGCATGAAGTCGGCTATATCTTCCTCGTTCACCTTCACTTTCTCGAGGTCGTCTATCACCTTGAGCAATTGTTTTTCGCATATCTGCTTGCCGGTGGGCATTTCGCCTGCAACGAATTTCTTGCCGATGATGTGTTCTATGGCACGCATCTTGCCTTTTTCGCGCAGGTTGATGATGGCGATGGAAGTTCCGGTCTTGCCGGCACGTCCCGTGCGTCCGCTGCGGTGGGTATAGCTTTCGGTATCATCGGGCAGTCCGTAGTTGATGACATGGGTCAGGTCGTCCACATCCAGTCCGCGTGCGGCAACGTCTGTGGCAACCAGCAGTTGCAGGTTGCGGATGCGAAACTTCTGCATCACGGCATCGCGTTGTGCCTGGCTCAGTTCGCCGTGCAGCGAGTCGGCGTTGTAGCCTTCCTGCATCAGCTTGTCGGCTATCTCCTGCGTCTCCTTGCGGGTGCGGCAGAAGATGATGCCGTATATCTGCGGATAGTAGTCTACAATACGTTTTAGGGCTGCATATTTGTCTTTGGCATGCACGCAGAACACCACGTGTTTCACGTTGTTGGTACTTTCGTTTTTGCGTCCGATGGTAATTTCTTTGGCATCACGCAGGTATTTCTTGGAGATGCGTGCGATTTCCGGGCTCATGGTAGCGGAGAACAGCAAGGTGTTGCGTTCTTGCGGCACGTCGGCCAGGATGGCGTTGATGCTGTCCGTGAATCCCATGTTCAGCATTTCGTCCGCTTCGTCCATCACCACGTTCTGTATGGTGGCGAGCGATACGGTTTTGCGTTCCATCAGGTCCAGCAGTCGTCCCGGTGTGGCTACGATGATGTGTACACCTCGTTTCAGTGCACGTATCTGGCTTTCGATGGACGAGCCTCCGTATACGGGCAGCACTCGCAGGCCGTCGATGTATTTCGAGTAATCGTTCAAGTCGCCTGCTATCTGCAAACAGAGTTCGCGGGTGGGGCAGAGGATAAGGGATTGGGGGATTCTGTTGCCGACGTTAATCTTTTGTATGAGTGGCAGGCCGAACGCGGCAGTCTTTCCTGTTCCTGTTTGTGCCAGTGCCACTACGTCGTTGTTTTCTCCTAAAAGGTATGGGATTACTTCCTCTTGTACCGGCATGGGTTGCTCGTAACCCATTTCTTCGATGGCGCGGCGTATCTCCGGCGACACACCGAGCTCTTCAAATGTCTTCATTAAAATTCTGTCTATCTTTATATTTCGGGCGCAAAGATAGGGCTTTTCAGTGGATAATCGGTAATGGATGGTTGATAAGTTACCATTTGGGGTTGTTAATTTTATATGTTGCTTACATCAGCGAACCGGGAGGTGGTAATGGGGGGAGTTTTCCTTTGGGTTTCTGCATCCACGACAACATGATATGGTTGAGTTGTTTTCCTACTTCCCCTGGTTTGTATTGAATTTGTTCTTTCAGTTTTACTTCGATTTCTCTATAGACATACAGTGGTACTCTAGCGTATGGATTAAAGGTCGTAAAATTGAAATATACTTCGATTACTTTTCCTGTGTCTGGGCTTAGTAGCATGGTTATTGATAACTCATCTTTCCCAATTTCATCTGCCATGGCTTTGGTGAATGCTTGGTCTACAATGAAGTCTTCTTGCCAACTCATGGAGCTATCGTATTCAACCACCTTACTGTTCCAACTACCAATATATGCTTTTTCCGTGGCTTTATATACAATATCTTTGTATGTTAATTTGTTCTCCTTATTATAAAGAGTCACAAATTGGCTACCGTCATCTACATCGCATTGATACGTATAACCGTCTACATCGAAAGTAGTAGTCTTTTTATAAATAATAGTTTCCCAAAGTGATTCTTCTGTTCTGATAGGTTTGTCCTGTGCTACACAAGGGTAGATGTATCCTATAAGCAGTGTAATAAGCAATAGTCTTTTCATTCGTCACAATTTTTAGTTGTTAATTTTGTATGTTGCTTACATTAGCGAACCGGGAGGTGGTAATGGGGGGAGTTTCCCTTTAGGTTTTTGTCTCCATGATAGCATGATGTAATTGAGTTGTTTTCCCACTTCTCCGGGTTTAAAGTGTATTTGTTCTTTCAGTTTTACTTCGATTTCCCTATAGACATGCAGTGGCACTCTGGCGTATGGGCTAAAGGTTGTGAAATTGAAATTCACTTCTATTACTTTCCCCGTATCCGGACTGAGAAGCATGGTTATTGTGAACTCACGCTTTCCGAGTTCATCTGCCATGGCTTTGGTAAAAGCTTCGTCCACAATGCGGTCTGCTTGTTTACTCATGAAGCTATCGTATTCAATTACTTTTTTTTCATTCCAGCTACCGATGTATATTTTTCCTGTGGCTTTATATACAATATCTTTGTATGTCAACTTGTTCTCTTTGTTATGAAGAGTCACAAACTGGCTGCCGTCATCTACATCGCATTGGTACGTATAACCATCCACCCTAAAAGTGGTAGTCTTTTTATAAATGACTGTTTCTTCGAGCGTTTCTTCTGTTCTGATAGGTTTGTCCTGTGCTACACAAGGATAGATGTATCCTATAAGCAGTGTAATAAATAATAGTCTTTTCATTCGTTACAATTTTTAGTTGTTAATTTTATGTTGGGAAAAATATTGGTGATATCCGAATACTCTTTGAATGGATAATCTTCGTATCCTTCCTTACGGAAAGCATTAACAACATTATTAGATACATAGGTTTCAAAGAAATCCAAGAAAGAAGTCTTGACATGCCCTTGTTGATTTACATGGTTTTTCAGTAAGGCTGTTGCGTTTAGGCGTTGGCTATCTGTATATTTCTTCTTTTTCTGTTCCGTCCACTCCACGCTCCTCCGCAAGAACAGGTATTGTGCATAGTGCGCTTCTATCTCTCTGTTCATCATAGAACTTTTGAACGATGATATAGGCTCTTGTGTGGTTTGGAAAACATGGAACATTTCATGCAGAAGGTTGTTTGCTTCCAATTCTTCCAATCCGATGTGCAAGGTATGCTCTTCCCAATTGTAGGAATACCCTTTGCCGAAATCGAATTCCAAATTGATCTTGTTGTTTTTGACTTTCTCTTTCAGTTGGCTGTATAGGTCTCCTCCCAAACAGTCTTCCATGATTCGGGCTGTCATGTTTTCGGTGATTACCCATAAAAGCGAGTCTTGGTCGGCTTCTTTCTTGAATATATTTCCTGCCGGAGTACCCAATGAAGAGCCGGAACCTCCAGAACTTCCTCCTCCAATCCACACATCGCCACTTCCTCCTCCACCACTGTTCCAGTTGCTATTATTTATAAAGGCATCATCCACCCAATAGGAATGACTAACGCAGTTGGTATAGCTGTATTCCAGCTGGTCTTTAGGTCTGGTATATACATCCCAGCATTGGGTGACGGTTATTACCGAACGGGTCTGGACATGAGGCTTGAATGTGAGTCCTTGCGCATTCTCTTCGCCAAATACCAGATAGCTTAATAAGTCGAATATGAACACTTGGTCGCTTTCTCTTATGAGTTCGTCATCACGCTTCAATGGAAGAAACTTCATCCATCCGTCTTTGATGTGCAACAGCCAGATGGCATCGATGCAGTGTGGCTTGTCAAGGCGGTAGAGGGGAACGAAGATACAGGTCTCTTCTCCAGTCAATTTATAGGTGAAGTTCCAGAGAGGAATGCCGTATTTCAACAGGAAAGAAGCGGTGAAATGCTTTTCTTCTTCCACTCTGCGTAGTGCGGAAATCACGGCTTTTAGGGTAGAGTCGGTGTAGGCAAAGAAGTTTCCTGGCTTGAATAACGCTTGCCGGGTCAACGGGACATCGTTTGCCGGTAATTGGGGCTGATAGAAGGATTCTTCTGTTTCGCAAGAGGCGAGTATTCCTAAAAGAATGCACAAGGCAAGGCAGATGTTTTGCCATTTCTGCTTAGGAAGGGTTGGAGGGTGCTGCCTGCTTGCTTTGGTATTCATAGCGCGAATGCTTAAGGTGTAATGAATTGACAAATAAAGCAAAAAAAAAGCAGAAATGAAAGGAAAGGCAGGATAATTTTGTTAATCCGTAAGCTGCTCGCCACAGATTGCATGGATTCTTAGGCCGTGCAACCTGTGGTGGACACACCCTGCTGCAAGGGGCGGTTATGGCTGGAATTGCCGTGCTTCTGCAAATTCCTTGGATACGGAATTGCTGAAACTCCGGCATACCTCGGCGGCAAACTCGATGCCGCACCGGATGACCTTGTCCCAAGTAGTCTCGTCCATGGTATCAAGGTTCTCGTAGCGTACATTATATTTCAGCAGCCCGAAGATGATACCTGCATTGAAGTTGTCGCCCGCGCCGATGGTGCTGACGGCTTCCAGCGGAGGAATGGAGTATTCCTTGGAGATGGTGCCGGTGCGCAATGACACCTGCTCTGCACCGGCCGTGCAGAGGAAGTTACGGCAGTAGAACTTCACTTTGTCCTTGTATATCTTGTCGGCCTCTTGCAAGCCCCACATGTAGAAGAAGTCTTCTTGCGAACCACGCACGATGTTGGCGTATTCCAGATTCTCGATGATGGTGGGAGCCAGCTTGATGGCCTCCTCTTTATGGGACGAACGGAAATTGGGGTCGTAGTAGATAATGGCGTGCATGTCGTGGGCGCGTTCCAGCAATTCCTGCACTTTGTCGCGCAATACAGGGTTCAGGGCATAGTACGAACCTATGATGATGATGTCGTCTTCCTGAATCTGCGGATATTCCACGTCCAGACGCTGCTTGGGATAGTCTTTGTAGAAGATGTATTCCGCATCGCTCCGGTCGTTCAGGAAGGCGAGTGATACGGGTGACTTCCCGTCGGGGAACACGTTGACATGGTCTGTGGGGATATTGTTCTCGCGCATGAAGTTGAGGATGATATTACCCACGTGGTCATTGCCCGTTTCACTGATAAAGCAGATAGGGACGCCGATACGTCCCAATGAAACGATGCCGTTGAATACCGAACCACCCGGAACGGCTGCTGTGGGCTGTTCGTCACGGAATATGATGTCCAGTATGGTTTCTCCGATACCTATTACTTTACGCATAATGATCTTGATTTTTCTCCGAGGTAACCACCATGATGGCGTTTGGAGTAGTCTTCAATGGTGAATCCGGTTTCTTTCATGGTCTGTACCACCAGTATATCGCCGATGACGGTCATGGCAGTGGTCGAAGTCGTGGGCGTCATGCCCAATACGCATACTTCTTGGGGTTTCCCGGTGCTGAGGCATACATCGGATTCGTGTGCCAGGGGGCTATCAGGGTTTCCGGTGATGACAATAAACTTCAGTTCCGGGTTCAGGTTATGTGCCAGCCGTGTCAGCTCCACAATTTCACGAGTTTTGCCCGAATTGGAGATGAGTAATAACAAGTCATTCTCCTGAAGGATGCCGAGGTCACCATGCTGTGCTTCGCTGGGGTGCAGGAAAACGGACGGAATACCGGTAGAGCAGAAGGTGGTAGCGATATTCATGGCTATTTGTCCGGCTTTGCCCATACCCGAAGTTACCAGTTTCCCTTTTTTGCGGTGCACTTGTTCTACGATGAGTTCTACAGCTCTTTCATAAGCGTCCGTCACTGGAATGTTCAGTACGGCTTGTGCCTCTTTCTGCAAAAGCTCTTGAATGGATGCAATCATACTTACTTAATGTGCTAATTTGATTAATGTACTTAAAATTATAGCAATTGCAAATATCTGCAATTTTCTATAAACGGCAATAAGTTTTATTGTATTTTTGTCGCCTCAAATAGTTTGAAACGTCAGAATGAAGAACTTAAAAGAAAATTTACCGTCCACCTTCAATCAATATATCCTGTCCAACGGCTTGCGCATCATTCATGAACCCTCAGCCTCTAAAGTGGCTTATTGCGGTTTTGCCGTAGATGCGGGTACGCGCGACGAGCTTGAAAACGAGCAGGGTATGGCGCATTTTGTAGAGCATCTTATATTTAAAGGTACCGCCAAGCGTAAGGCATGGCATATTCTGAATCGTATGGAGAATGTAGGCGGAGACCTCAACGCCTACACCAATAAGGAAGAAACAGTGATTTACTCTGCTTTCCTGACCGAGCATTTCGGTCGTGCCGTTGAGCTTCTGACGGATATTGTATTCCACTCCACTTTCCCGCAACGCGAAATCGAGAAAGAGACGGAGGTGATTATCGACGAGATACAATCCTACGAAGACAACCCTTCCGAGCTTATCTTCGATGATTTCGAAGACTTGATATTCAGAGGGCATCCCCTGGGACGCAACATCCTGGGCAATCCCGGGCAACTGAAGATGTTCCGCAGTGAGGATGCCGCTGCATTCACTTCCCGCTTCTACCATCCCGGCAATATGGTTTTTTTTGTTCTGGGCAATCTGGATTTCAGGCAGGTGGTGCGATGGGCGGAAAAACTCCTCGCGGATATACCTGCCGTGGCAGTGGACAACCACCGTACTCCACCGCCCCTTTATGTACCCGAGCATCTTGTAGTGCATAAGGATACCCACCAGGCACACGTCATGATTGGCAGCCGGGGATATAATGCGTACGATGACAAGCGTACTGCACTCTATCTGCTGAACAATGTCTTGGGCGGGCCGGGCATGAACAGCCGCCTGAATGTTTCTCTCCGCGAACGTCGCGGACTGGTCTATAACGTGGAATCCAACCTGACTTCCTATACCGATACGGGAACTTTCTGCATCTACTTCGGTTGCGACCCTGCAGATTTGGACTACTGCACCCGTCTGGTATACAAGGAACTGAAACGCTTGCGTGATGTCCGGATGACTTCGTCGCAGCTTGCGGCTGCCAAGAAGCAGCTTATCGGGCAAATCGGTGTAGCCTCGGATAATAATGAGAACAATGCGCTGGGTATGGGAAAGACTTTCCTGCATTATAATAAATGCGAAACTTCCGAAGCTGTGTTCCATCGCATTGAACAGCTTACTCCGGAGGCTCTGTTAGAGGTGGCAAACGAGATGTTTGCCGAGCACTATCTTTCGACGCTCATTTATCGTTGACCGTTTTCTTTTATTTGAAGACCTGCAACATAGGACGTCCTATCCATACTTGCGGTTGTTTCAGCCCGAAGATGTGGGCAATAGTGGATGCAACGTCATACTGCATCATGCTTTCGTGGAATTCGCCTCCTTTCTTTATGTCCTTTCCGGAGATGATGAAGGGAGTCTGCATCTCCTGCATGGTCTTGCCGCCATGTCCTTTTTCAATGCCTCCGTGGTCGGCAGTAACGATAAAGATTGTTTCTTTCAGCATACCTGCCTCTGTGACGGCCTGGATGATGCGACCCACATAACCGTCGAGTTCTTTCAGTTTGGCGTAATATTCAGGAGTATCATGTCCGGCTTGATGGCCTACGTGGTCGGGGTTGTCGAAGCAGACGGCAAGCAAGGTCGGATGTTTCTCCTTGATATACTTTTCTGCCATGCCGCATAGGGCTTCGGGATGTTTGTTGTAGTCGGGTGCTTGTGCATGGTGGTTCAGAGAAAGGGTATCCACCAGATACTTGATGCCGTCCCATTCATACAGACAGCCTATTTCTGCTTCCGGCCGGGCATCACGTAGCAGCTGGAAGATGGTAGGAAATATGCCGTGCTGGTTCAATACGCGTGACGGAAGCTCGGGAGTCCTCGAGCCCCATTGCGTATATCCGTGCAATTCAGGACTGGCCCCCATAAACATGCTTGCCCAGTTGACGGCGCTGGAGGAGGGGAGTACAGTCCGTTTTTCTAATGTATAAGAACCGTTTGCCATCAGTTGCTTGATGTGGGGGATTTCTGCTTTGGGAACGCTATAGGCGCCCCAGCCGTCAAGACCGATGAAAACTACGTGTTTGGCTTTTCCCTTGGCATTGCAGGGAACTGAAAAGAGGCATGCCGCTGCCAGAGTGATGAGTAATGTAAAAGTCAGTTTCTTCATGTTATCTTTAATTTTCGTTTAACGTTATTTGTTCTTTTCCAGTCGTTGCATACTGAATTCGCAGCCACAATACTGCTGATTGTAGAAATCATACACTTTCAGCAGTTGGTTGCGCCGGTCTTGGAGCCCGCCTTTCCGCCAATTCTGTTCCCAGAAGAGGATACCCGGATAGAGCGCGGCGGCACGGTGTCCTGCTTCATTGATTTGTTCCAGGCTTTTCCAGCGCGAAGAGGCGAGGGTGGTGGTGAATACGGAGAAACCATGTTCGGAGGCATAGCGCGCAGTCTCCGTGAGGCGCAGCGTGAAGCATTTCAGGCATCGCCCGCCGCGCTCCGGTTCGTTTTCCAGTCCTTTTATAGAGTGCAGCCAGTGTGCATAGTCATAATCTGCATCGATGAAATCGAGGTTTTTGGAGGTTACGAAACGGATAGCCTCGTTTTTCCTTATCTCATATTCTGCCTGCGGATAGATGTTGGGATTACAGTAGAATACGGTGGGGCGTATGCCGTTTTCCAGCATACACTCGATGATGGCAGAGGAGCAAGGTGCGCAGCACGAATGCAGCAGTACCTTGTGGTCACCGTTGGGTGTTTGAACTTTCAACATTATACTTTCAGTTTAATTTTTCCTTTCACCAGCAGGCCGGTCAGCCCCACAACGACAAGCGAGAACACGAGAGACTTGAGCAGCCCCGGTACACCGCTTCCCAATGCCTCGGGATAGTGCAGATGCAGCAATTGCTGGACAGCATACCAGATGTAAGGAATGATATAGCAGGTCAGCGTTGCCGTACCTGCAGGTTTGATGATATCGAACCGGTTGGCCTTGCCTTTCACGTCCGTCAGCCAGTAGAAGAAACCGAACAGTGGGAAGAACATGGCGAGGCAGTAGAACAGCCATGTCGGTGTGGCTTGTATCTTGGATATAATCCAGAACGGGTGTGAGACGAGGGCAAGGACAAGCATTCCTGCGCCGAGGGCACAAAGTATGCCGATGAACCGTCCCGGCCGTTCCCGGTCGGCATAGCGTTGCATAAGCAGGGAGGTCAGTACGCCGGACATACCGAGGGCATGCAGCGTCCAGTCGCTCGGAATGAAGGGAAGCAGAATAATCCGGCTGCCGTACTCTCCCGGTATCAAGTCCGAATGGCTGACTACGGCAAGCAATACAACCACAAACCAGACAACGGCATTCTTCCGCAGGTTCTCGCGGGTGAACAGGTAGATGCCTGCGCATACCGCATACGTCCAGCCGATAAGTCCGAGGATACCCCACCAACCTATCTGGAAGGGTTTCCCGTTCATGTCCTTGTAGATGACGAGGAAGGCGAGCAGCAGCACGCCTGCCGTTTTCATTGCGGTGAAAAGGGCCTTTTTCGTTCCTTCCGCTTTGGGATATACCCCCCAAGTGAGGAAGAACCCGACGACCATCAGGATGGAGAACCATTGGTGCGAGAGGCCGCCTTCAATTCCTCCGCTGTTAACTGAAAACAGTCCCATGGCAATCAGCGCTACTGTCCGCCGGAAGATATGGGTCACGACTTGCAGAGTGTTGTCTCCCTTCCTGTACCTGTTTTGTATGGCAAAGGATACGGACATTCCCATACAGAAAAGGAAAGCGGGGAAGATGGTGTCGGAGAATCCCATCATGTCTTCGTCCATCTTGGCATGCATCAGCCAGTGTGGCACGTTTTTCAGCCCGGGAATGTCGTTGACGAAGAGCATGAGGAACATGGTGAGTGCGCGGAATACGTCTACCGCGACAACTCGTTGGGGGGGTGTTAAGCTTTTCATGATAGACAATCTGTTTGGGGGTTTTTAAATGCAAATATAGGGAACTATTTTTTCCGATGCTATTTCTTTGCAGGATTTCTTCGTATATTTGCATGAACTTTATGGTCATGGAAAGGAGATTATTTACTTTTTGTTTTCTTGTCGTCGTGATATGGCAAAGTGTGGCTTTGGCTGCCGGCACGCCCTCCTTTACTGCACTCACCTCCTCTTTGGATGAGGCTATCGAGGTGCACCGGCACTATGCCGCCCAGCGTGAAGGACGCATTGCCCGGCTGAGGCGTCGATTGCTGGATACCGATACCACCAATCTCTCTTTTTTCCGATGGAATGGGGAAATCTACAAGGAATACAAGGCCTATATCTGCGATTCGGCCATCCATTATCTTCGTGTCAATCTGAATTGGGCAGAGCGCTATGGCCAACGGAATGCAGCGCTCGAGACAAGGCTGGAACTCGCCCACCTGATGGCTTCGGCAGGCATGTACGAGGAAGCCGCCGAACTCTTGAGGCAGATAGACAAATCCTCCTTTCCCGCTCATCTGCTGCCGGATTATTACAATTGTTATCATAAACTTTACACGGAGCTGAGTTTCTATACGCTGGACGATTCTTTCAAGAAGCGTTATCAAGCCTTGGCTGTCCATTATGACGATTCTTTGATGCAGGTACTTCTGCCTTCGTCGCCTCTCTACCTGGAACGTATGGAGACGCGGGAGGCTGCTGCCGGCCACCTGGACGAAGCCTTAAGTATCAATGACGCGCGCCTGGCACATGCAGAACCTAATACTCCCGAATATGCGCTGGTGACCTATCAGCGCTCATTGCTCTACCGACGGCTTGGCAACCGGGAGGAAGAGAAACGCTACCTCGCCTTGTCTGCACTTACCGATATCCGCCTGAGTATCACAGACCATGCTTCACTCTGGAATCTGGCGGAACTTCTCTATGAAGAAGGAGACATGGAGCATGCCTATCGCTACATCCGTTTCTCGTGGGACGAGACCAACCGCTACAACGCCCGTAGCCGCAGCCTCCAGACTGCGGGTATCCTTTCGCTGATAGACCTTACCTACCAAGCCATGCGCGAGCGGCAGAACGACCGGCTCCGCTTGTATCTCTGGCTCATCAGTACCCTGATTGTGCTGCTGGCCGTGGCGGTGGTCTTTATCTATCGGCAGATGCGTCGCCTCTCTGCTGCGAGGAATAATTTGGAGCAGACCAACGAGCAGCTGCAACTGTCAAACAATATCAAGGAGGAGTATGTGGGGCGTTTCATGAACCTTTGCTCCATCTACATCAACCGCCTGGATACCTACCGGCGGATGGTCAACAAGAAAATCTCTGCCGGGCAAATGGACGAGTTGCTGAAAATGGTACGCTCCCGCGAAGTGCTGGACACTGGATTGAAGGAACTCTATGAAAACTTTGATATCGCCTTCCTGCATCTTTTTCCCGATTTTGTGGATAAATTCAACGACCTGCTGCAACCGGAAGAACGTATCGTGCTTCGTAAAGGTGAATTGCTGAATACGGAACTCCGCATTTTCGCCTTGATTCGTCTGGGCATCGACGACAGTTCGCAGATTGCAGAATTCCTTCGTTACTCCGTAAACACCATCTATAATTACCGCGCCAAAGTGAAGAACAAAGCGCGTATCTCGCGCGAGGATTTCGAAATGAGGCTGATGCAGATACGTTGACAATACGTCAGACAGATTATCCGAATCCACTTTTTAGCTTTCTCCATTCCAGTTCATATTTTTGGTTATTAGATGTTTATGCTCTTTCCTCCTTTTCAGTTCTCCACCTATTCCCAATTCGCCGGCATGGGATATTCTTATCTTTCCTAACTTTGGGGAAGTAAAAATAAATATCGCGACTAATACTATAACCCCAAAAAATAATTACCATGAAACATCTATTAGCTACAAGCATTTCCATCGCCTTGCTGTCTTTGGGCCTTGCGGGATGCAGTGAGAAACAAGCGGCAAAAGAAGTAACTCAAGATGCATTCGTAACCATTCAGGGCCAAGACCTGATAAAGCCCGACGGAACCAAACTCTTCATCATGGGCACCAACCTCGGCAATTGGCTGAATCCGGAAGGCTACATGTTCAGGTTCAGCAAGACCAACTCGGGCCGTTTCATCAACGAGATGTTCTGCCAGCTGGTGGGACCGGACTTTACCGCCGACTTCTGGAAGGCATTCAAGGACAACTACATAACGCGCGAAGACATCCGCTTCATCAAGAGCCGGGGTGCCAACACCATCCGTCTGCCTTTCCATTACAAACTGTTTACGGACGAGGACTATATGGGGCTGACCACCGCCCAAGACGGCTTTGCCCGCGTAGACAGCCTCGTAGACTGGTGTCGTGAGTCGGACTTGTATCTCATCCTCGACATGCACGACGCCCCCGGCGGACAGACGGGCGACAACATCGACGACAGCTACGGTTATCCCTGGCTGTTCGACAGCGAAGCCAGCCAGCAACTCTATTGCGACATCTGGCGCCGGATAGCCGACCGCTACAAGAACGAACCGGTCATCCTCGGTTACGAACTCTTCAACGAGCCCATTGCCCCTTACTTCGAGAACATGGAAGAACTCAACTCTAAGCTGGAAGATGTATATAAGAAAGGAGTAGCCGCCATCCGCCAGGTAGACAACAACCACATCATCCTGCTGGGCGGCTCGCAATGGAACGGTAATTTCAAGCCTTTCAAAGACTCCAAGTTCGACGACAAGATAATGTACACCTGCCACCGTTACGGAGGCGAACCCACCCAGGCTGCCATCCAGACGATTATCAACTTTCGCGACAGTGTGAACCTGCCCATGTACATGGGTGAGATAGGCCACAATACGGACGAATGGCAGGCCGCCTTCTGCCAGACGATGCGCGAGAACAACATCGGCTATACCTTCTGGCCCTACAAGAAGATGGACGGCTCCTCTTTCGTCGGCATCACTCCGCCGGAAAACTGGGCAAACATCGTATATTTCTCCGAAGCGCCGCGTGCCACGTACAAGGAAATCCGTGAGGCACGTCCCGCGCAGGCCATGGCCCGCAAGGCGATGACGGACTTCATCGAGGCATGCAAACTGAAGAATTGTGTGGTTCAGGAGAGCTATATCCGGTCATTGGGAATGAAGTAGCGGGTGCTGCCTCGCTCCAAACCGGCTGCAAGCATATTGCAAGCAGGCTGCAAATAGGCTATAAGCATATTGTGAGCATATTGTGAGTAGGCTGCAAATAGGCTGTAAGCAGTACGTGTCAAATCCCGGAGGTGAGATGCCGGGACTAGCTGCGCACACCATAGGACTGAGTACCCCAAAACACCCGAGCTTAAAGACCTCAGTTCCTATGTGGTAGGGGCTAATTCATATTCCCTTCTATATTGGGAATTATCAATAGTACGGACTGATAATGCAACAACCTGATAATGCAACAACCTGATAATACGGCAACTTGATTATATAACAACCTGATAATGCAACAACCTAATTATCCAACAATGAGAAAAGTATTATTCGGCTTGGCTCTGGCTGCTGCCGCGCTTCCTCTTTCGGCGCAACAGCAGCCCGTCTATCTGGACGCAAGCAAACCTATCGAAGAAAGAGTGGAAGACGCATTGAGCCGTCTGACCCTGGAAGAGAAAGTAAAGCTGACCCATGCGCAAAGCAAGTTCAGCAGTGCAGGCGTGCCCCGTTTGGGCATTCCCGATGTATGGACGGACGACGGTCCTCACGGCATACGTCCCGATGTGCTGTGGGATGAGTGGGAACAGGCCGGGTGCACCAACGACTCCTGCGTGGCTTTCCCTGCCCTGACCTGCCTGGCAGCAACCTGGAACCCCGAAATGTCTCTCCTTTACGGGCAGAGCATCGGCGAAGAGGCGCGCTATCGCAACAAGTCCGTCTTGCTGGGGCCCGGTGTCAACATTTACCGTACACCGCTCAACGGACGCAACTTCGAGTACATGGGCGAAGACCCCTATCTGGCCGGAAAGATGGTGGTGCCTTATATCCGGGGCGTGCAGCAGAACGGCGTGGCTGCCTGCGTCAAACACTTTGCCTTGAACAATCACGAAGTGAACCGCCATACCACCAATGTGATTGTAGACGACCGTGCCCTTTATGAGATTTATCTGCCGGCCTTCAAGATGGCCGTGCAAGAGGGTGGAGCGTGGAGCATCATGGGTGCCTACAACCTATACAAAGGCCAACATCTTTGTCACAACCAATACACATTGAACGATATATTGAAAGGCGAATGGGGATTCGACGGTGTAGTCATCTCGGACTGGGGAGGCACGCACGACACCCGGCAAGCCATTACCAACGGACTCGACATGGAGTTCGGCAGCTGGACCAACGGACTCTCGAACGGTGCCAGCAACGCATACGACAATTATTACCTGGCCAATCCCTACCTGAACCTCATCCGCGAGGGCAAGGTAGGCACCAAGGAGCTGGACGACAAGGTGCGCCGCATCCTGCGCCTTATCTTCCGTACGGTGATGAATCCCCACCGTCCGTGGGGAAGCATGCTCTCTGCAGAGCATTACGAGGCTGCCCGCCGCATCGGCGAAGAGGGCATCGTGTTGCTGAAGAACAAGGGCAATCTGCTTCCGATAGACCTGAACCGCGCCGAAAAGATCCTGGTAGTGGGCGAGAATGCCATCAAGATGATGACCGTGGGCGGCGGCAGCTCTTCGCTGAAGGTGCAGCGCGAGCTCTCTCCGCTGGACGGCATCAAGCAGCGTGTGGCCGGTAAGGCCCGGGTGGTATATGCCCGCGGCTACGTGGGCGATGCAAGCGGCGAATACAACGGGGTGGTGACCGGACAGAATCTGAAGGATGACCGTACTCCCGAAGAGCTGATAGCCGAAGCCGTGAAAGAGGCCCGGGATGCCGATTATGTCATCTTCATCGGCGGCCTGAACAAGAGCAACGGCCAAGACTGCGAGGACTCCGACCGTAAGGGTCTGGGCTTGTCCTACGGTCAGGATGCCGTTATCTCCGCACTGGCCGGGGCCAACAAGAACCTGATTGTCGTCAACATCTCCGGCAACGCCATCGCCATGCCCTGGGTAGACGAAGTGCCTGCCATCGTGCAAGACTGGTATCTGGGTTCCGAGGCCGGCCACTCGCTGGCAGCCATTCTCATGGGCGATGTCAATCCCAGCGGCAAGCTTCCGTTCACCTTCCCCGCGAAGCTGGAAGACTGCCCCGCCCACAGCCTGGGCCAATATACCGGCAAGCGGAGCAGAGACATCATCGACATCAAGTATAATGAGAGCATCTTCGTGGGCTACCGTTGGGCCGACAAGCAGAAGAACCTCAAGCCCCTCTTCCCCTTCGGCCACGGTTTGAGCTATACCACTTTCGAATATGGCAAGCCGACGGCCGACGCCACCACCATGCAGACCGACGGCAAGCTGACCGTGAAGCTGACCGTAAAGAATACCGGCACGCGCGAAGGGCAGGAAGTGGTGCAGCTCTACATCAGCGACAAGAAGTCCTCTCTGCCCCGTCCCGTCAAGGAGCTGAAAGGCTTCCGCAAGGTGAGGCTGGCTCCGGGCGAAGCGAAGGAAGTCACCTTCACCATCGACAAGGAGGCGCTTAGCTTCTTCGACGATGCCCGCCATGCCTGGGTGGCCGAGCCGGGCAAGTTCGAGGCTGTCATAGCAGCATCGGCGGCCGATATAAAGGGAGTGGTTCCTTTCGAATTGAAATAAGGCAGGTTGCTTTTGGGTATATAATACCGGAGTAATTGAACGCGGAGACATTAGGGTACAGAGTCCCTTTGTGTCTCTGCGTTTTTCTTTTCTGCATCTCGTCTGCATTTTAGAGAGAAAGATGATTCTATTGAAATCCGAACCATATTAGGTAAAG
The DNA here is from genome assembly GCF_013373675.1 of Bacteroides sp. L10-4. Taxonomy (NCBI): domain Bacteria; kingdom Pseudomonadati; phylum Bacteroidota; class Bacteroidia; order Bacteroidales; family Bacteroidaceae; genus Bacteroides; species Bacteroides sp. L10-4. The sequence goes on along the minus strand of NZ_JABXJH010000003.1, from coordinate 137,453 downwards.
AAACAGATGGGTTATAGTAGGTAATTACTAAAATTCCTCTAATTTTGCATGCTTCGTCTATGATGACTAAAGGTTGCACTTATATAAAATCAAAAAAAATCTCATGGTTAGTAACATGAATTGTAACAGTTGTCCGGAAAAAAATGCGCTGCCGTATGATGCTGCAAATGCTACCAGTATATTCGAATATAGCAAGGGACTGTTAGGCAAAACACTGCGTGAATTTGCTGACAAGGGATATGAACGTAGAAAAGGTAAGGGGGGAATTGGTCAAATGGTTGAGAACCTTTATTTTTTACTTGAGACCAATAATAATCCCGAAGCGGATTTTTCGCAGGCTGGAATGGAATTGAAATGTACTCCCTTGAAGCTCGGAAAGAATAAGGACTATCTTGTCAAGGAACGCCTTGTTTGTAATATGATAAACTATTGTGATGTTGTAAATGAAGATTTTGAACATTCGCATTTTTATCTCAAATGCCAATTGATGTTGTTATTATTCTATCTATATCGCAAGGGTTATGATAATCTGGATTTGGAGTTTGTCTTTTCTGTATTATGGAAACTTCCGGAGAAGGACTTGTTGATTATTCGACATGATTATGAGTTGATTGTAGATAAGATTAAACGTGGTGAGGCACATTTGTTATCCGAAGGTGATACGATGTATCTTGGAGCTTGCAGGAAAGGACAAAAAGGAGATAGCCTGATGGCACAGCCGAATTCGGAGGTTAACGCTCCACGACGTGCTTTCAGTTTGAAGATGGCCTATATGCGTACTGTTTTGCAGTATGTCGTGAATGTAGGCGAAAAGGCTGTGGCAAATTTCGGATTGTCTGAGAATCCATTGCTTACTTCTCAGGATTTGAGTAAAAATAGCTTTGATGAGATTGTCTTAAAACGTTTCAAACCGTATATGGGTAAAAACTATGAGGCTATTGCCAAAGATAAAAAGGTGGACATTTCAAATAATCCAAAGAATAAATTTGCAATGATTGCCAATGCTGTCGTTGCATCTGGCAAATGCTCGAATGTCAATCGTTCTGAAGAGTTTCTGAAAGCCGGGCTTATGATGAAAACTGTCCGAGTGCAGGCCGATGGTATTATTAAAGAAGCCATGTCGTTTGAGAATATTGACTATATGGAGGTTGCCGAATGTGGGAATTGGTATGAATCCAGGCTCTATGAGTTATATTCAAGTCGATTTTTATTCGTTGTTTTCAGAGAACGGCATAAAGGGAAAGGGGACTATGAGCTTGATGACGCATTTTTTTGGACTATGCCCCAATCCGACCTGGAATGTGCTGAGGTATATTGGGAACATATCAAGAAGAATATCTTGGAAAGTCATATCTCAGAGGACTATTGGTGGAAAGCTTGCGATAGAAAGAAGTTCCATGTACGGCCAAAAGCCCAGAAAGCAAAAGACATTGCACCTACGCCTGACGGGAAAGGTGCAAAGAAGTTTTGCTATTGGTTTAATAATGACTACGTAAGAGAGATTGTAGAACAAAGACAAGACGAAAAACGGTAAAAATGAGTAATCAGATACGTGTTGTAGAACTTTTTGCAGGTGTAGGAGGCTTCCGGATTGGCTTGGAAGGTGCGTCGGATGCTTATCAAACCATTTGGAACAATCAATGGGAACCATCGACCAAACGTCAAGATGCTTCATTGGTGTATAAGGCCCGTTTCGGCTGTAAAGGGCATTCGAATCGTGATATAAATACAGTGCCGACAGAGGAGATTCCCAATCATGACCTTTTGGTAGGCGGTTTCCCTTGTCAAGACTATTCTGTAGCTGCCACTTTGAGCCGCTCCGGTGGTATTGAGGGGAAAAAGGGGGTATTGTGGTGGCAAATCTATCGTATTCTTGAAGAGAAAGGCGAGAGTCGCCCTGATTATATTTTCTTTGAGAATGTAGATAGGCTGATAAACTCTCCGGCAACCCAACGTGGCCGTGATTTCGCTATTATTCTTGCATCGTTGTCCGACCTTGGCTATGTGGTGGAATGGCGGGTAATCAATGCTGCCGATTATGGAATGCCGCAACGTCGGCGCCGGACTTATATTGTGGGGTATCGTAAGGGTTCGGTCGTGGCAAACCGGATTGAAGGAATGGAGGATTGGGTACTATATGATGGAGTAATGGCTCAATCTTTTCCTTTCAAACAGAAAGAGAAGACATTGTCCGCCTTTGATATAAAGGGGAGTGTCCAGGAAGTTTCTGCAACTTTCAATCAAGGAAAGAGAGAGAGTCCTTTTGGCAATGCAGGTATGATGATGGACCGGCATGTGTTTTCTGTAGATGCTGTAGCTATGTATGAGGGTACTTTCCAGACATTAGGCGACAATTTGGTCAGTGAAGAATTTGTTCCGGAAGACTTTTTTATTTCTGAAGAAGAATTGCCTAAATGGCAGTACGAGAAAGGGGCGAAGAAAATAAACCGTGTTTCCAAGGAGGGATATGAGTATGTTTTTTCTGAAGGTGGAATGGCTTTTCCCGATAGTTTGGACAAACCGTCGCGTACGATGATTACCGGTGAAGGAGGAGCTGCCCCGTCCCGTTTCAAACATGTGGTGCAGACTCCGTCCGGGAGGTATCGTCGTCTTATCCCCATTGAATTGGAACGGTTGAATATGTTCCCCGATAATCATACGTTTCATCCTGAAGTTTCGGATGGACGTCGCGCTTTTCTCATGGGGAATGCACTTGTATGTGGTATCGTTGAACAAATAGGAAAAAGCCTTTATCGGTTCATTTATAATGAAGCGCCTGTATCTTCACGTCCTATTCATATACAACGTGATGCACATCCGACGTTGGATTTGAATTTATTCACTGAGGAAACGAAAAAAATTGCTGCAAATGCTCCAAGGAAAACATATATCCTTGATGGAACGAAACGGCTTCTTATTGGGCTGGTCAAATTAGACAATCAAGATTATTTCTTGAATGGAACTCCCACAAAGATGTACTATACGGGGAAGGCAAAATCTTTTCCGTCCACTATTTCTTTGAATAAGCTTTATTATTTTATGCCTTATATAAAAGGTAAGGGGGTTCGTGATATCTATCTTATCCGTATAGCCCGGATTGGAAGCAAGGCGGAAATTTATAAAGAGAGTGGGGATACTGAACCGAGATTGGTATTGGAATTGGAATTTCTGGAAAGTTTGCCCGAATATAAGCTTATCAGGCTTGCTATATTCAATACATATACAGATACTATCTTAAACCGAGTGATTGAATGATTTGAAGTTCTTGCTATTTACTCCCTCTTGTTGTTTCGTTCCTGATATATTGGGGATTGAACGCAGAGATACAGAGGAAGCTGCTTCATGCTACGTTCAAGGCTGCTTCAGTATGTTTGAGAAGACGTTTAATCCCTTACACCTGATATTACCTTCCAAGTAGGATGAGAGTGCCTCGTACCCTATCTTAAGCATTTTTGATGCCATAGGTTTGCCTGTTGTTGTCTTGTTCATTTTCCGGTAGCTTCAGACAAACAAGAAAAGGTATTTGTTTATATAAAGGAACCGTTGAACTACAATATTGTTTGCAGTTCAACGGCTTCTTGCAGAGTATATAAGAAAAGAAATCTTATTCCTCCATCGACTTTGCAATGCCCATCTCCAGTCCGCGCAGCTCTGCCAGTCCGCGCAGGCGGCCGATGCAAGAGTATCCGGGGTTGGTCTTCTTCTTCAGGTCGTCCACCATTTGGTGTCCGTGGTCGGGACGCATCGGGATGGAGACGCCACGGCATTGTTGCAGTTCAAGGAAAGCCTTCATCACGTGATACATGTCCACGTCGCCTTCCAGGTGATTGGCCTCGTGGAAGTTGCCTTCGGCGTCGCGTTGCGTGCTGCGCAGGTGCACGAAGTGGATGCGGTGGGCAAACTGCCGCATGATGGCCGCACAGTCGTTGGCGGCGCTCACGCCGAGCGAGCCGGTGCAGAGGCAGAGGCCGTTGCTCCTGTTGGGGACGGCGTCGACCAGTGCCTGAAAGTCGGCAGCGCAGCTCATGATGCGCGGCAGGCCGAGGATGGAGCAGGGCGGGTCGTCCGGATGGATGACGAGCACGACGCCCGCTTCGTCGGCCACCGGGGCGATTTCCTTCAGGAAGTAAATCAGGTTGGCGCGCAGACGCTCCGGAGTGATGTCTCTGTAGCGGTCCAGTTCGTGCTGAAACTGCTCCAGGGTGAAGCTCTCTTCCGAGCCGGGAAGCCCGGCAATGATGTTGCGCACAAGCAGTTGCCTGTCTGCCTCCGTCATCTCCTCGAAGCGGGCACGGGCCTTGGCCTTTTCTTCGTCGGTGTATTCGGCCTCGGCACCGGGGCGGCGCAGCAGGAAGAGGTCGAAGGCGATGAAGGCGGCGCGTTCGAAGCGGAGGGCGCGGCTGCCGTCGGGCAGTTCGTAGGCAAGGTCGGTGCGCGTCCAGTCCAGCACGGGCATGAAGTTGTACGTGACGGTGTTGATGCCACACTTGCCCAGGTTGCGCAAGCTTTCCTTATAGTTGTCGATATACTTCCGGAAGTCTCCGGTTTGGGTCTTGATATGCTCGTGCACGGGCACGCTCTCTACTACAGACCATCGCAGGCCGACGGATTCAATCATTTCTTTCCGTTTCCCGATCTCCTCTACCGTCCATATCTCTCCGTTTGGAATATGGTGCAAGGCGTTCACAATGCCGGTGGCTCCGGCTTGTTTTATGTCCCAAAGGCTTACCGGGTCGTTGGGACCGTACCAGCGCCAGGTTTGTTCACAAAGTATCATAATGTATGTAAGTTTGCCTCCCCGCCCCCTTGAGGAGGAGGGGTGAGTGTATGTTTTCTCGGTTCTGTTCATGTATTCTTCAAAACGGACTCTCGAAGGAGCGCTGAAAAGAATTTCCGTTTCCCTCCGGGGGGATGCTACATGGCGGATGCTACATGGCGAATGCGTTGAATCCTCCGTCTACTACGGCCACCGTGCCTGTGACAAAGGCCGAGGCATCGCTGATGAGGTATTGTATCGTTCCGCAAAGCTCCTCGGCACGGCCCATGCGTCCGAAGGGAGTTTGGCGAATCACATCTTGCCCGCGTTCCGTGTAGCTTCCGTCCGGGTTCGTCAGCAGGGCTCGGTTTTGCTCCGTGAGGAAGAATCCGGGGGCGATGGCATTCACGCGGATGCCTTCGCCAAACTTCCTGGCAACTTCGGCAGCCATGAAGGCGGTGAAGTTCGAGATACCCGCTTTGGCGGCGGCATATCCGGCCACGCGCGTCAGGGGGCGGAAGGCTGCCATGCTGGAAAAGTTGACGATGGCGCCGCGCTTCTGCTCCACCATCGGGCGGAGGAAGACTTGTGTGGGCAGCACGGTGCCCGTCAGGTTCAATTCCAGCACCCGTTGAAACTCCTCTGTCTTCAAGTCGAAGATGGTGCCCGTGGGGGCGATGGTGGCGCCCGGCATGTTTCCGCCGGCGGCGTTCAGCAGGGCGTCTATGCGGCCGTAGGCGGCGAGTATGTCGCTCAGGTTCTGCTCCAGGCGTGCGCGGTCGGTCACGTCGGTGGTCAGGAAGAGGGCTTCGCCGCCGGCTGCCTTGATGTCTGCCGCGAGGGCGTGTCCCACTTCGGCTTTGCGGCCCAGGATGACTACTTTGGCGCCCTCCTCTGCGAGGTGCAGGGCGATGGCCCTTCCCAATACGCCCGTTCCGCCGGTGATGACCACTACGCGGTGTTTGATGTCGAATAGGTTTTTCATACGATGTTTTGTCTACTGATTTTGTATTTTTCCGGTTCGATATTGCAAAATTATGGAATTCTCTTTAGAGTTCTCCTTATTTTCCGACTGAAATGAAGGCGGTGCCGCATATTTCTTCCTTGCAGCGGGCGCTTACCACTACCGGAACGTGGCTCTTGACGTAGATGCCTGCCCGTCCGCCCGTGGCTTGCAGGAGTTGCGACCCGTGGGCGGTTCCTTGGTTTCGGAGCAATGCTTCGCTGTCCGTGCAGCCGAATTCGATGAAGTGGCAGGCGTCGAGGCAGGGGATGCCGTCCTTGTCCAGCAGTTCGGCCTGTACCAGTATGGTTTCTTCGTCCACCTTGGCCTGTGTCAGGCGTATTTGGGCGGGGGCACCCCAAGGCTGTGTCTGGTAGGTCTGGTGTATCTTGTCGCGCAGGCAGGGCTTGTTGTCGCGGTAGGCGATGGCTTCAATTTCGTTTTCTCCCTCCTTCAGCACGGCGTTCCAGTGGAATCCGGCGGCAGGATAGTCTTGGCTGTCGCGCTTCTTCCGTCCTAAGGAGATGCCGTTGACGAAGAGTTCTGCTTCGGGGCAGTTGGAGTAAACGAGGATTTCCTTCGCCTCGCCCGCCTTGCCCCACCGCACAGGCCAGGAGTGCCCGTAGATGTGCAGCATCGGTTCGTGGCTCCAGTAGCTTTGGAAGACGTAGTAGCTCTCTTTGGGTGTGCCGTCGCGCTGCACTACGCCCTTTTGGTTGACGTAGGGGATGGGGTTCAGCGGGCGTAGCGGGGTGGAGAAGTCCTTGAAGGTCCAGAAGGCGCTTCCGGTGAGCCAAGGCATCTGCTCCTGCTCTTTCAGGTGCCAGTCGAAGAGGCGGACGATGTACGATTCGCTCCAGTCGCCGTTGCGGTCGCCCGCTTCGATGTCGAAGGAGGAGCCGTGTTTTGTCATTTGCTCCTCGGCGTGGCGTCCGGCGTGGCTGTCGCCGCCCCATTCGGCATGGATGAAGCGGGGCACGCTCTCGAAGCCCGCTTGTACCATCTCGCGGTAGTTGCGGAAGCGCCGCCCGTACCAGCCTGCCCAGATGCTGGGCGAATACACGTCCACGATGTCGCGGCAGAAGTCGCAACGGCGGATGACGGTGGGACGGGTGGGGTCAAGTCGGTGCGCGAGGTCGTTCAGTTCGCCCATAAAGGTGCGGATGCTGTCCGTGTCGAACTCCTCGAAGTCGCCCGGCCAGTCGTTTTCGTTGCCCGTGCCCCAAAGGATGACGCAGGGGTGGTTGCGGTGCTGGCCAATCATATTGGTGAGCATGCGGCGTGCCTGTTCGCGGTACTTCTCGCCGCCCAGTCCGCCACGGCACCACGGAATCTCTTCCCACACCAGAAGCCCCAGCTTGTCGCAGAGGCGGAGGATGATTTCCGACTGCTGGTAGTGGCCCAGGCGGATGAAGTTGGCGCCCATTGCCTTGATTTGCTTCATTTCGGCAATCATCATCTCTTCGGTGAGGGCGGCACCTACCCCGGCGTGGTCTTCGTGGCGATGGGTGCCGCGTAGCAACAGCCGTTGCCCGTTGAGGTAGAAGGGTCCTTTCTCCTCGAAGCGGATGTGGCGGAAGCCGAAATGCTCCGTGTGGGTCAGCAAGGTGTCGGTGCCTCCCGCAATGAGTTGGGCCCGGAAGGTGTAGAGGGCGGTGCTGTCGGGACTCCAGAGCGTGGGGCTTTTCAGGGCGAACCAGGCGCGGCAGGTGTCTTGCAGCGGGTAGCAGTCTTGGTAAATCTTCCTTCCTTCGGGCGAGAGGACGGTAATCATCAGTTCAGGCACTTCTTCGGACGGGGAGGCGGAGAGGGGACGTTCGGTAGTGACCTGCCACTCCACCTTGCCCAGCTTGTCGCCGGGAGTTGTCCGGGCGTTTATCTGCACTTGCCCGATGGAATGTGCGGGGGTATAAACCAAGTTGACATAGCGGTAGAGACCTCCGTAGAGGTTGAAGTCGGACATGTCGGAGGGAATTGTTTCCGTGTCGCGGCTGTTGTCGCAACGGATGGCGACGGGTATCTTCCCACCGAAGCGTTCGCGGCAGGCGGGGTTGGAGCGGAACTGTTCCACAGCTTCCGTGATGTCGGCTTTCCATTCGTCGTATCCGCCGGTGTGCGAGGCCACAAGGGTGGTGTAGACGTAGACTTCGGTGTTCTGTCCCGCGCCTTCAAACTCCAGGTAGATGCGCCCGTCTTGATAAGGGCTGTTTATATGGAGGGTGGTGCGATACCATCCGGCGCCTTGGTAGTAGTTCGTGTAGGGGTCTACCGCATCTTCGGCGTTGAAGCAATGGGGCAGGGTCACCTTCTGCCAGAGGGGGACGGCTTCGGGTTTTCCGGTTCCGGGCATGGGGCGCATCACTTCCCAGATGCTGCCCATGTCCTGACGGATGAACTCCCAACCCGTCGTAAGACGTTGTTTGCGGTCGGTGGGGATGAGGGCGGAAATGCTGTTTGCCCATAGGCAGGCAAGCAACAGGCAGAGTAGGTTTTTGAGTGTCTTCATATAGGGGTATATTGTATGATTTGTCAGACACCGGACTTTGTCGTGTCAGAATCCAGTGTCTGACGGCTCAAACACCGGACTCTGACGGCTCAAAGTCCGGTGTCTGACAATTGATGTTAAGCTGTTGATAATCAGAGGTGGTTATTCCGCATCCAGTGCCCTTTTCCGTGCCAGTGCCTCCAGATAGTAGTAGTCGGCATAGTTCAGCGGCACGTCTATCTCGCTTCCGCCTGGGTGGTGTCCGGTGGAGTGGAGAAGGAGGAAGCCGTAGTGCGTGCCCGGCTGTGCCTGGTAGTGGCTGTTGAGGCTGGCAACAATCTTGTCGGCTGTGGCACGGTAGCGGCGGCCCTTCTCGGGAGTCACGTAGGTGCAGAGTTCGTACAGACCGGAGGCGATGAGTGCGGCCGCGGAGGCGTCGCGCGGCACGTCGGGGTTCACGTTGTCGGGCGTGAGGTTGTTGATGTTGTCCATCTTCATGTCCCAGTAGGGCACGCCGTCGGCAGGCATGTGGGGCAGTGAGAGGAAGAAGTCGGCTATGTTTTCGCTCTGCTTCAGGTAGGCGGGGTTGCGTGTGAAGCGGTAGCACATGGCGTAGCCGTAGAGGCCCCAAGCCTGTCCGCGGCTCCAGAAGGAGTCGTCCGAGTGTCCCTGGTGCGTGCATTTCAGGCGGACGTCGCCCGTTTCGGGGTCATAGTCCACTACGTGATAAGACGAGTGGTCGGGCCGGAAGTGGTTCTTCATCGTGGTGTTGGCGTGGTCCACTGCCACCTTCCAGTAGACGGAGTCGCCGGTGAGCTGGGTGGCGCGGAACAGCATTTCGAGGTTCATCATGTTGTCGATGATGACGGGATACTTCCACTTGTCGCGGTTGTGGTCCCACGAGCGGATGCTCTTCACCTTGGGGCTGTAGCGGGTAATCAGCGTGCGGGCGCTCTGGATGACTACATCTTTATAAGACTGCTCACCCGTCAGTTCGTAGGCCTTGCCGAAGCTGTCGTACATCATGAAGCCCAGGTCGTGCGTGCCTTTGTGCCATTTGGCCTCTTCGATGGGCCAGGTCCAGGAGATGGCCGACTGCCGCCAGAAGTCGCTGTGTGTGTAGGCATACATCTGCCACAGGGAGCCGGGGAAGAAGCCCGAGCACCAGTCGTGGGGGTGTATCATGGCCAGCGAGCCGTCTTTGGCAATGGTACGTGGCACTACGCGGCGGCGTGCGGCGTTCTTCTGCTCCTTGCGTGCCTTGTCGGCGCACTGCATGGCGAGTTGCAGCTGTCCGGCGGCGAAGGCGTAGGCGTGGTCCACTTCGGTGGCTTGCACGTAGAGCAGGTTGAAGCGGTCGCCCAGGTCCAGCGTGCGGCAGTCGTTGTACAGGCGCAGGTAATCCTTGCGTGTGGGGTTGAGCCAGGTGGCGGTGCGGTAGAGGTCGCGGCAGAAGTTCTGTTGTGCTTCTTCCCATCCGCTTATCTGCCGGTAGGGCCATGTGCCCGAATCCTTGCCCATGTATTGTGCCAGAAAGTCCATCGCCTTGTAGAAGCTATGCCCGTCGTGTGCGGCAAGGGCTTCGGTGTCCATGTTCAGGTTGCGTGCCATGGTGAGGAGGTCGAGGATGTGGGTCAGGTTGTACTGTGAGTAGTGGAAAGCCAGTGTGCGGGTCAACTCGTGGGGCTGCTTGCCGTCCGTGTCAATCTGCTTGGCGATGCGGCGTGCGGGCAGGGCGTTGATGATGTCGATGGCTTGCTGCTGTTTGCCTCCGTAGAGCGAGAAGGCGGCTATCTGCACGTCGTAGGCGATGCTGTGGTTGTTCTTGCATTCCGCCTCTTCCTTGCCTTGCGGGCTGGAGAGCATCCAGTGGGTCAGTTGGGCGAACCAGGCCTTGAGTTGTTTGCTGTCTTTGGCGGTGAATGCTTTCGATGGTTCCAAGAGGGCCACGGCATCCAGCATCTCTACAAAGGAGTAGGTGTCTATCAGGCCGTAGGAGCGTCCTTTGTCGTTGTTGTGGCCCGGTGTCACTTGGGCATATTCCAGATTGGGGTTCATGCGGGTCTCTTTGTTGAGGAACCACACGCGGAGCAGTTCCGTAGCCTTTTGTGCGTAGCGCTCTTCTCCGCTGAAGTACCAGGCGAGGGCAAGGGTGGTGACACGGTTGGCGGTGGCTCCCAGACGGTTGCGGTCCAGCTTGTTCAGTTCGGGGTTCGATATGCCGTCGCGGTTGATGTAGGGCAGTCCGTGGGGTTTGGCGGGGTCGGGCCAGTAGTAGCGGGCCTGGCTCATGTAGTCGTGCTTGTCTCCGCTGGCAGGAGTCTTCTCCTTCATCATCACGGAGAGGGGTTCGGCATCCAGCAGACGGGTGGCTTCGGCTTTCAGTGCCTGGTAGGAGTGGGCATAGAAAGGCTTGTCGATGGATTGCTTCACGCTTTGCAGGTGGTCGGTGTTCCAGATGGACTGGGCTTGTGCGCCCGGCATCCAGAGGAGGAGGGCAAGTGCCCATTTGGTTGCTTTCTGTTTCATGGGTTTATGGGTTTTGTTATAAGTTTGTTTTCTGTGGGCGGCGCGGGTTCTTGATGTTTAATTCCTGTGCCTTATCTTGATTCCGTTCAGGAAGCTGTTTCCGCTTCGGGCATGGAATTTGATTTCGAGATGGTCTGTATCGTTGTCGACGATGTATTTCTTTCGCAAGGCGCGGAAGTAGCCGCTTGTGCGGCAGGGGGAGAGGGCATCTTCCACGGTCTTTCCGTTGATAGTGATGCGGAAGGCGTTCTCGCGGTTCTCTTGCTGCCTCTCGCGGCCCAGCAGGTAGGCTGTGGAGCTGTTCCGGCGGTAGATGTCGGTGAAGAGCAGTTCTACTTCGTAAACACCTTGGGGCACGTCGAAGCGGTAGCCTTCAAGGCCGTTGCGCAGGGTCTGGAACAGCGGGCCGTCGGTCGTCAGGCCGATTTCGGTCTGCGTGCCCGCTTCCTTGCCGCCGAGATGGCCCCAGCTGCCCGGGGTGTAGGGTTGGTCGGGAACCCAGGTCAGGTGACTCTCGTCGGAGGTGAAGAAGCAATGGCTGCCTACGTTGACGGCAAGTTCCAATCCGTTCAGATTGGTTTTGTCCAGCCTGTCGGGGATGGGGGTGAAACCTACCCGCAATCCGTCCGTCACCGGCTTGCCCTGATAGGTGGCGTGTGCCGAAAGGAAAGGTTCTTTCCGGAGGAACGGCACCTCGAAGAGGGCGGTGAAGTTCTCCGTCTTTTTCTTGCCTACGGATGTCCCGTCGATGAAGAGCTCCACTTCGGGACAGTTGGAGTAGACCTTGACGGGCAGCATCACCGGCTTGCCTTCCTGTTGTACACCGCTACGGCGTGTCCAGTCGCGGCTGGCAATGTGCAGCACGGGGATGTCGCTGCGCCATGCCGCTTTATAATAATAGTAAACGTCCTTCGGCGTGCGGTCGGCATAGACCAGCCCTTTGTTGTTGATGCGTGGCATGGATTCGTCTCTCAGTGCGGATGAGAAGTCGATGAAGTTCCAGTGTGTGCCGCCGCAGACGTAGGGCGTCTCTTCAAGCACGGGGAGGTAGTGCTCCAGGTATTTCTGCTGGTACTCGATGCTGAAGTCGAAGGCGCGGGGAGCGAGTGTGTGCAGCCGTCTGTCCGAACCGGCACCGTACTCGCTCACAATCATCGGGTGAGCGGGGTAGTTGCGGTGCTGTTCGGCGAGGAACTTCTCGAAGCCTGTGACGTCGCCTCCGTACCAGCCCTGGTAGAGGTTCCAGCCTACGATGTCGGTAATCTGGATCAGTCCGGTTTCGTTGTAGCTGTTGCTGCCGTGGAAGGCCATGGCGCTGATGCGTGTGGGGTCTTCCTGCTTCAAGGCATTCTCCAGCCGGCGGGCAAGGGCGAGGGTACGTTCCAGTACCGGTTTCAGTGCGTCGCCTTTGTGCTTGCGCTGTGCTACGAGGAGGATTTCGTTCATATATCCCCACGTGATGATGCTGGGGTGGTTGTAGTGCTGGCGAATCATCTCGCGCAGGTTACGTTCGCAGTTTTCCGCATACTCCGGTGTGTCGGGCACGATGTCTATGACGGGAATTTCTTCCCAGGCCAGCATTCCCAGTTTGTCGCACATCTCCAGCAACGCTTCGTCCTGCGGATAGTGTGAGATGCGGATGAAGTTGGCGCCCATCTCTTTCATCAGCCGGAAGTCGCGGCGGTGCATTTCGTCGGTCAGGGCCACGCCGATGGGCTTCTGGTCTTGGTGGCGGCAGATGCCGCGCAGCTTGTAGGGCTTGCCGTTGAGGAAGAAACCTTGGGCACCATCGAAGCGATACCAGCGGAAAGCGGTGGGATGCTCCGTGTGGTCCAGCACCTGTTTGCTCTTGGCATCGAGGAGCGTAGTTTCCACTTTATATATATGGGGTGTTTCGGGCGTCCATAACATGGGGTGCGAAACCGGCAGAAGTTCTTGCTCGAAGGCAAGCGTTTCTTCCGCTTTCAGTTGTATCTTTTTCTTTCGTGTCTGTAGCAACGTGCCGTCCGGTGCATAGAGGCGGGTCATCACTTCCAGGCTTGCCTTCTTCCGGTCGTCGTTTCTCACCTCTCCGCGGACGGACACCGTGCCTTGCTCTTCGCTGACTTGGGGTGTGGAGATAAAGATGCCGTCCGAACCCAAGTTGGTCAGGTGGAAGTGCTGTTTGGGCACCGCCGTGAGCCACACATCCCGGTAGATGCCTCCGAAGAAGGTGAAGTCGGCCGAGATGGGGGCGACGTCCTGCCGTGCATTGTCCACGCGGACGCTAAGTGTGTTGGGTGCGTCGGTGTGCAGATATTCCGTAAGGTCGAAAGTACATGCCGTGTAGCCTCCGGCGTGGCTTCCCACTTCCCGTCCGTTGACGTAGAGGGTGGCGGCTTTACTGGCGGCTTCCAGTTTCAAGAACAGCTGCTTGCCTTGCCACTCTTGGGGCAGGCGCAGGGTGCGGCGGTACCATCCGGTGCCACGGTAGTAGTCTTTTTCGGTATAGGCGTCTGTGTTCCAGGTGTGGGGCAGATGTATGTCTGTCCAGCTGTGGTCGTCGAAGGCACTGTCTGCTGCGGCGGGGCACTCTTCGCGGAGGAACTTCCAACTGTCGTTGATGGTTTGGGACTGGCGTTGGGCGTATGCCGGGAATAGGGTAAACAGGGATAAGACCGTTGTGGCTATCCAATGGCAACTCCTTTGTCGGCATATTGTCTCTTTTTTCATGATAGATGTGTTAAGTTATAAATAAATATCACTTCCAAATGTAATGAAAAGAGGCGGATATGAAAAAAAACGAGAAATATCCGCCTCATTGTTTAACCTGAATTTACAATCTTCCTCGATTTGGAAGATAAACCTATTAAAAACTGCTCTCTTCTGATTGGCATATTATAACTTCATTTGATAGAGTGAAGATATAGCTGTGATGTAGAGTCTACCTCCGGCAATGAGTAGAGAAGTGGGGCGTTCGGGAACTTCTATGGTCCTGATAAGCCTGCCTGCAGGGTCGAAGACGGAAATATTGCCATTGGCTACATATACATTACCTTCTGAGTCGGTTGTCACGCTCCGGTCGCCTCCGTCGGCAAATAGACGGCAGTTCTGCAAGAAGCCTTGGGCATCGGTATCTGCCTGGATAACTCGTTGGTGGTATTCGTCCAACAGGTAAATCGGATGTCCCGGAGTCGTTTTTACCAAAGAAGAGCAACGGAACAAGTCCTCGTAATAAGGGATGATGGTCACACCATCGGGAGCTATGAAGCATTGTTCCGGCTGTTTCCCGTTGTAATATTCGTTTTGGGTGATTGTCCTGTTGCCCAAGTAGTAGACCAGTTGGGGTGTGGAGACCTTCTTCATTTCTGCCAAAGGTAATACCCGGAAACTGTCATCCGGATTGTCGGGACGTATGGCATAGACTTTGGGTACATACGTGAATCCCCACAATCCGCCGGCTCCTTTCCAGCCGAACAGAGGGTGGTTGCCGTTGCGGATATCATCGTTATGGTAGCCTGGCTGGGAGATGTACTTGGTGACTACCAGCAGATTGTCCTGCGTATCGCACGCCAGTGCCACTGCATTCCATGGGAAATCGGCGATGGATGTCACTTTTCCGCTTTGTGCCTCCAGCTTGTAGATGCGCCGCATGCGGTGTTCGCAGAAGTAGATATTTCCCCGGTTGTCCTGCGTCAACCCGTCGATGAACTCAAAGCCGGTGGCGATGGGTTCTGCTTTCCCGGTTTCTTCATTCAGCGGATATTTCCGGTTCTCCTTGCCGGTCAGGCGGAGTCGTGCAAACTCCCAACGGCGTGCTTCTCGGCGGGTATTGACATCGTAAAGGCTGGCATTGGAAGTGAATTTTACGCGGGCATGTGCATAGTTGTGAAGGTTGAGGAACTCTATGTCCTCACAGTTCCATGTGCGTATGGCAGACGGATAGGACTTCAGCATGCGTGATACGCGGTAGGAGTAGAAGTTGGCAAAAGTCAGGTTCTTGCAGTCTATCAGGTCCAGCGGCTGCGTGTCGATGCCTTCCGCTTCCACTTCAAATTGGAAATCGTAGATTTTCCAGTTGGATACATTGCGGAAGATGGCTTCGTTACGCAAATGGTGTTCCAGAGACATGCCGTAGATGCGTCCCGGTGTTGCGGTATGGCTGACGTACAATCCAGCCGAGCTGTATTCGTTGGCAGTCCAGATGTCTCTGAATGTGCCTCCTCCGCCGTTGGTAATCCACAGGCTCCAGTGCTGGTTGTCCCAGGCGCGGGTGATGAGTTCGCGGGTTTCGGGAGTGACGGGCATAGGCTTTTCCATAGGATTGGCGGCACTTTGCCCGTTGTGGAAGAAGCGGGACTTGTCGTGTCCGCTGAATTTCACATCGTACATGTACGACCCCTCGCCTGCCATCCATTTGCAGTTGACGGCGCGGTAGTTGTAGGCATCGGCATTCAGGAAGATGCCGCACACGATGTTTTTACCGCCTTGCGGAGTGGTGAGTTGTGCCTGCGGGGCACCGAAACCGCTGAATGTGGGGTTACCGCCCAGTGTCAGCAGGAGGGTGGTGCCGGGGTGCAAGCCTATCAGATTGGTGTTCTGCTTCAGAACCAGCGGCTCTTTCACCACATACCAGCCCTGTGGGATGTAGATGTGGGCATACTTTTCCACCGCCTCCAGGAAGATTTGTGTGTCATCGCTGAAACCGTCTCCTTTGGCACCTAAATCACGTATATTCACCCATTGTTCCGTGGGTGGAAGTAGTGGTGTATCGCCGGCATCCAGCGGAGTAATCCGTTGGATGGGGACTATTTCGGCAAGCCGCACTATCTGGGGAGTATCTTCCAAGTTGTCGGCATTGAATCCGAATGTAAAGCGGGTTACCTGGTAGGTCTTTCCTTTGCCCGGTATCTGTTTGTCTATGGAACGTTCTTGGGCAAACTGGGGAACGTTCTTGCATTGAATATCTTTAAGATTGATTTGTGTTGCTGCATTTCCTGCATCTGTCAGTATGACTCCTGCTTGTTTCACATTCTCGAAGATGCAATCTTCCATGAATAGCCGGTCGGGGGCTTTGTCTTTGATTTTTATGGCTACGGGTACATTCTTTACCTGCATGCGGACAATGGTCAGTCCGCCTTCGTTGGTGAGGATGGCGCTGCTTCGTTGCTTCTCGAAGTATGAGTTCAGCAGCATGATGGGCCATCCGGGAGCGGACTTATTGGTGTCAATTCCATATTCGCCTCCGTAGATGGCGATATTCTCCAAGTGGTTTCCTGCATCGGCAATGCCGGCACGTCCGTTGCCTACATGGATGGCTACGCTGGAAATGGAGCAATGTTGTGCGAAGTGCGCACGGATGGCGGTTGCGTTGGGATTGCCGTCTTCAATCCGGATATCGATGTTCATCATCGAGCTGTAGAATGTTCCGGCATTGGCATCTCCCACACGTCTTTCGGGGTGGTAGCTTCCGCCGATGAACCAGAAGAGGTATTTCCCTTTGGCTGTTTCGCGGGTCACTTCCTGGAAACCGGGCGAGTGCTTGGCAAGCATGAAAACCGGGCGTTTGCTGCCATAGCCGATAAGGCGTACTCCGGAGGGGACGTAAATCGTCTTGCTGAGTTTGTAGGTGCCTTCGGGGACGAGGAGGATGCCGCATCCGTTTTCTTTTTGCTTTGTCCGGTTCAGCGCTTCTTGCAGGGCATCGGATACGTCAGTACTCCCATCAGAGGTGATGGGGAAGTCTTGGGAAGTGAAGTAAATGGCTTCGGCATCGTGCGGACGGGCAGTCAGTATGGATGCCGGTGTGTATGCCCAGCACATCTCCCGTGCCGAAAGGAGGAACAGAAGGGAGAGACATATAAGGAATGATTCGAGTCTTTTCATGACAAGGATAATGATTCTTAATGAAAATAAGGAGGGTACATCGAAATATGTTTGCAACTGTCCGGCGGACGTATTCTGACGTACCTTCCTTATTCAGCAAAAACGTGGTTCGTTGGTTATTTCAGGGGATAACGTTTGAGGCTGATGGTTACTTTGCCGCTGTTGTCTATGCGGTTCACATACACAAAGGCAGCATACTTGCCATCGGCGCTCTTCATGAAGACCCCGTCGTCGTTCTTCAGGTTGAGCACGTAGTTGAAGGCACGGCTCAGGTCGAGTGTCTCGAAGTCGACGTCATCCACATAGACAGCCGGGTTAGCACCTTTCAGCTGTGCATCGTGTACTTGTGCGCGTTGTTCCATCGGTGTATCGTTGGATGCGCCCGAAGGGATAATACCGCTGAGGGCGATGAATTTCGGGTCGGTTGCCGGAGAGACGAAAGAGTGTCCGTAGTCGAACCCGTCATCGGTCTTTGCCTGGTAGTTGTAGATGAAGTCGATTTTATTCCCCATGCTTGCCGCTTCGGCAGTGGTATAGGCAGCCATGTCTTCGAGTGAGAAGCAGCATGCCGCTCCGTTCTCCAGTTCGATGAGGCGCTTCATATCCATCTTTGAAACGGGGTAGGAAGGAGTCTCATAAGTGACCTTGCTTCCGGTTGTGGAAGTTGCCGTGAAGGTGATGTGAAAGCTTTTTCCTTTGGCTTCGGCAGGCACCACGTAATTGTAGCGCAGTGTGGCAGCGATCAGTTCCGACTGGCTGGTGCCCACGGCGACACTCGGGTTGAAGTAGTGGGTATCTATGGTCTCCATCATGTTGGCAACGGAGGTAGCACCGCTGGTCGAGGCATCCTTTACGGTCTGCAAGGGCACTTCGTCACCACCTCGGTAGTTCACACCGTTTACGGAGATGTCACCTCGTGCTGTGAACCAGGAGTACAGTTCGAAGTCGGTACCGGTAGCTCCGGCAAAGGAGGCAATGGCTTCTGCCTTTGCCAACCGTCCTTCCGTAGTACCCATGGCATAAGCGAATTCAATCTTCTCGCCGATAATGGCGGGAGCGGTTGTTTTCTTTATCATGTCGTTCTTGAGGCCCGACTCATCGTCGCTGCTGCATGCGAAGCAGGCGAGGGCGATGGTGGAAAACATGGCATATTTCAATAGTTTCATAACTTGTTTTTGTTTTTTTGATGTTTAAATGTTTCTATCACTCACCTTGCACAGTAACGGTAATGGTATAGGTCTTCTTTACTTTACGGTTACCGGAGATTACGGTGTATTGGCGTGGTTGGCTGAAGTCAGTCCATTCGCCCATGTTGGGAGTCACGATACAGTCTTTTGCCACACCGCACTGGGGCTTCACATTCTTGAGGTTGGTACCGAATTTTGCCACGCCAGTAATGGTGTTTGCCTCGTCGTCGATGTTGTAGCTGGCAAGCACGTCGCGGTTGTCCGGACCTCTGAGGATGAAGGAGGAGATGTAGCATTCTTCGCTGTCGGTAATCAGCAGGTCGTTGTCATCTACCGGATAGTCGTTGCAACCCTGTGACAGGAGGCAGACGGCAAGGAACATCACTATTCTATAGATACTTTTCATATTGTTTGTCTTTTTTCGGTTCATACTGTTTTGGTTATCTCCACGGGGTGTTCTGTGTCAGGTTCGGATTGCGGTTGCGCTCGCCTTCAGGGATTTGGTAGATGTAATACTTCTGGAAGTCGAGTTCGGAGGCATTCTTGAACTGGTCGCGTACACGTGCGCCGTTGGTGTCATAGAGGGTAAGACCATCGCTCTGGGCAGGGCCGAATACATCGTGTGCCTTTCTCCAGCGGCGGATGTCGAACGGGCGGTGTCCTTCGGTAGCAAGTTCTACGATACGTTCCTGCTCGATGGTCTTGAAGAATTCTTCTTTGTCGGCATATTTGTCGGCAGCTAATGCGGGCAGATTGCCGCGGCTACGGATTTTGTTGAGCAGTGCCACACATTCGTCCGTGGGACCGTTGGTCTCGTTGACAGCTTCGGCATACATCAGATAGACATCGGCAAGGCGCATGAGGTAGAAGTCTTGCGGTCCGTCCGTGCGGTCCCATCCTGCCTCTTGGCGTATCCATTTGCGATAGATATAGCCGGTGCGGCCGCTGGCATCGTTGTTGATGAATCCGGCTCCTTGGTTATAGGTTCCATACATCCAGGTGTAGGCAGGATATTGGCTGCGCAGTTCCATACCGCCGTTCTCGATACCGACGTATGTTTCGCCGTCCCACATGATGGTGGACTTCATGCGCCAGTCGCGGTTCTCATAGCTGGCGCGGTTGCGGGCACCGTTCTCCAGGTTGGCATCTTTGTTCATTACCAGTTGGGGCAGGAAGTCGCCGGTGATGGTGGACTGGTAGCGGTCGGCAAGGAACGAAGTGGGCATAATCCAGCATTGTGCGTTTGCCGTGGTTCGTGTACCGAAGTCGCGCAGCAGGCTTTCGCCTTGTCCCAGGTTAGGACCTCCGTAGGATATGGCGTAGATGATTTCGGAGCAGTTCTCGTTATAATATTGGAAGAGGCTTCCGTACGTGGGGGATTCGTAAGTACCAGGATCACCATCGCCCAGAATCGTCAGTCCGTAATTGTTGATTACAGCCTTGAAGTCGGTAGCGGCAGCCTTGTAGTAAGTGTCTGCTGTAGCGGTGCTGGCTGTAAAGCCATCCAGTTCGGGCCATCCGAACTTATTCCAGCAAGCGTAGTACAGTTCAATCTTTCCCTTGAAGGCGAGGGCGGCTACCTGTGTGGCACGTCCATAGTCTGTACCGTATTTCACGGGCAACTTCTCGGCGGCATACTGCAGGTCGTCGAGCAGGTCTTTTACGATGTCCGCAATGGGAGTACGCACGAGCGAGCAAGCTTCGGCATCGCCGTTCAGCACGTGGCGGTAGTAGGGCACGTCGCCCCAGTTCTCTATCAGGCGGAAGTAGGCGAGGGCACGCAGGAAGTAGTTCTCGGCATTGATGGTTTCTAGCGATGACTTGATGGTGGCGTTCTGTTCGTTTTCAATCATGCGCTCCACATAGGATATGGTGTAGTTGGCACGGTTGATGACGCGGTAGGCGTTGTTCCACATGGACGAGAAGCCGCTGGTAATCCAGCCTGCCGGTTGCCAGGCGCTGATGCTTCCCAAGCTCTTGCCGCGTGTGTTTTGGAATTCGCCGTGTCCATCGTAGTAGTGTTCGGTCGCGAACAGGGTACGTGTGGCGTTATAGACACCGTAAGTGGAGGTCAGCGCATCGTCTGTACTCTTCCAGAAGAGGTCGGAAGATACTTCGGTAGTTGCGGGACGGTTCAGCAAGTCGTCCACGCAAGAGGTAGAGAGGCTTGTCAGCCCGGCTAATGCTATATATTTGATATACTTCATATATTTCTTGTTTAAAGTTCAGATTATCAAAATTCGATGTTCAATCCCACGGAGTAAGTCTTTACCAGCGGGTAGAAGTCGTTTCCGTGCGGCTTTTCCGGATTGATACCCTTCCAGGGAGTCAACGTGAAGATATTTTCGCCAGAGAGGTAGAAGCGTGCGCGGTTGAAACCAATCTTCTGCATGTAGCGTTCGGGGATGGTGTAACCGATTTGCAGGTTCTTCAGGCGGAAATAGTTAGTGTTGTAGGCATAGAACGTGCTTTCTGCGCGGTTGTGTGAGCCTTGGTTCCCGGTGATGATACGGGGGAGGGAGGCATGGCGGTTGTCCAATGACCAAGTGTCGGTCCAGTGGAATTGCTGGAAGGCGAAGCGGTCTTGCGGAATCGTGTTGGTGTTCAAGTCGTCCAACCACACGTCGGTACGTCCGTAGTTGCCTTGGAAGAGTGCTTGGATGTCGAATCCCTTGTAAGCACCGGTCAGGGTGATACCGAACTGTCCCATCGGGGTGTCGCGGTATTTGTTGGTATAGGCTTTCTTGTCCAGGTCGCTGATTACTCCGTCGCCGTTGATATCCTTAATCATGATGTCACCCGGGGCGATGTGGTCGTTGCCCTGATAAGGCGCGTTGGCGATGTCTCCCCAGCTCTGTACAAGTCCCGGATAGGCTTCGTAGATGTAGAGGAAGTGATAGGGCATGTCGAGCATAGTCCAGCCGCGGTCTAGGTGGTCACCCCATTTCTCTAGCTTGTTCACGTTGTAGGAAGCGTTCACGTTGATGCTGTAGTCGAACTTGCGGATTTTGGAACGCCAAGTGATGTTGGCTTCCACACCACGGTTGCGTAGGTCGGCAACGTTGATGCGTGGAGCTGAGTAGCCTGTCAGCAGGGATGAGATGCTGGAACCGCGAATCATGCCGGTGGTGAAACGGTCGTACCAGTCGAGTTCGGCAGTCAGTTGGTTGTTGAAGAATCCCAGGTCGAATCCCACGTTGAATACGCGTGTCTCTTCCCAAGAGAGGTCTTTGTTCACCATCTTGTTGGCGCTGAAGCCGGTTACCAGTGTGTTGTTGCCTACCACGTAGTTGGTGGTGCTCATGGTCTCCTTCTGTTCGTAGTGGCCCACACCGGAGTTGTTACCCAGCGTACCGTAAGAGGCGCGGAACTTCGCGTTGCTGACGGTTCTCTTCAACGGCTCGAAGAACTTCTCTTCGGAGATACGCCATCCGATGGCAGCCGAGGGGAAGAAGCCCCACTGATGTCCTTTGGCAAAACGGGATGAACCGTCGGAGCGGAACGTAAATTCAAACAAGTATCTGTCGAACAGGGTATAGTTGAGTCGTCCGATGAATGAACGAAGACCTTCGGAGTTGGAAGAACCGGAGTTGGTTTGTTCGGAGGGAGAGGCTGCATCGATTTCTTCCAAAGAGTTGTGCAGGCGGTTCTTGCGTTGTGCCCATAAGCTGCGGTTATACCAATATTCTTCGGCAGCATTGAACATGGCGGCGATGTGGTGTCCTTTGGCAATCTCCTTTTCATACGAGATGCGGCCTTGGAACAGGGTTTTATGCCCTTCGTAGTTGCCGTTGTTTATCAGGTCGCCGGTGTCGGGCATGGTACGCGACACTTCACCGGTCTGGAAATTCATCTGCTTGACAACGTTCTGCACGGTCTTGCTGAATTCGTTGTAGTATCTCAGTGCGTAGCTGACGTTTACTTTTAGGTCTTTCAGCGGTTCCCATTCCATGTAGGCGTTTCCGTTGAACTCCTTGCGGCTGGTGTTAGTGCGATAAGCTTCGTATTCGGCAATGGCGTTACCGGCAGAGGTGTTCTCACCGTAGGCCATGCTACCGCCGTATTCGCCTGTCTCGGGATGACGGTTGAGTACACCCGAGATGACATACTTCAGACCGGCGGTCTCCAATCCGCTGCCGCGCGGTGTCTGTCTTTCCGACCATGTGCCATCGGTCTTTACGCCAATCTTCACGTTGTCGCGAATTTTATAATCCAAGTTGAGGCGCATGTTGTAGCGGCTGTAGTCGTTGTGAATCTGCAAACCTTCCTGGTTCATGACGCCGATAGAGGTATAGAAGTTCATCTTGTCCGAACCTCCGGATGCCGATACCGTGTGGTTCTGGATGGAACCGGTGCGGAACATTTCATCAAACTGGTCGGTGTTGGGGAAGAGGATGGGGTCTACCATGCTCATGGCAAGCCATTGTTCGGCAGAAGCCGGGCGGAAGTTGGTAGAGTTGTTGCCGGAAGCCGCTGCACGCATATGCATGGTCAGCGCGCGGCTGTAGTCGGCCATGTAGTCGTAGAATTCCACGGGGCTGGACCATGCGTAGGAGCCGTTGTAGTTCACTTTCGCCTTGCTCTCTTTCAGTCCGCTCTTGGTAGTGATAAGGATAACGCCATTGGCAGCACGCGAACCGTATACGGCAGACGAAGCCGCATCTTTCAACACGGAGATGCTTTCGATGTCGTTCATGTTGATGCGGTTGATGTCTACGTCGGGCATGCCATCCACCACAATCAGCGGGTCTGAGTTGTTGATGGACCCCAGACCGCGCACCTTCAATGAGGCACCGTCGCCTCCGGCAAAACCGGTGCTTTGGCTTACCACCAGGCCCGGAACCAGACCGGAGAGGCTGGAAGATACGTTGGTAATGGAACGGCTGGCGATGTTCTCGTCGATTTTCACGGCAGACACCGAACCGGTCAGGTTGACTTTCTTTTGCGTACCGTAACCGATGACCACGACTTCATCCAAGGCTTGTGAGTCTTCGGAGAGGGTGACTACAATATGGTTTTTTCCTTTCAGTTCGATTTCCTGAGTGGTGTAACCGATGAAAGAAACCACCAGCGTGGCGTTGGGCGGGGCTTGCAGGGAGAATTTTCCATCCAAATCGGTGATGGCACCATTGGTAGTCCCCTTTACGGTCACATTGGCACCGATGACGGTTTCTCCCAGTTTGTCTTTCACCGTACCGGTAATCTGGACATTCTGTGCCGTAGCGGCTCCAATGCCGATAAATAGCAATAGGAATACAAATAAATGTTTCATACGAAATTTTTTTAATGAATAAATGTTGGTTTCATGGTTTTGAAGAGGTGTTGTTCTCTTTGGGAAGATGCAGCGAGCCGATGCGTGTGCCGACTCGTCGGGTGATTTTTCTGCGAGTGTTATTTCATAGGCGGTTCTTTTTTTTAGGGGTTATTGGTATAGTCTGTTTACTTAATGATTTTTTTTGTAGGCTTCTTTCAGCTCCTCATACCATTTCTGTAGGACGAAGAATGCCTTCTTCTTTTGTCCTTTGTCTGATACCAGTCCCTTGCGGTTGAAGTCATCTTGTATTTCGGGTACGTGACGACGGGGAGAGCGGAAATCTTTCAAAATCCATGGTGTGGTGCCTGCCAGTCCTGGAATGCGTTTCAGCATTTGGATGTGGCGTATATACATGTCTTCTTGATATTCTTCGGTGAAGCGTTCTTGAGGTGACCCGTGTCGGCCGTATAAGGCACCGCCTCCAAGTTCGCTGATGAATACTGGTTTAGGGGTTTCGAACGTCCAGTTGACGCGATCGCATTTCTCGGAGTCACCATCGTACCAGCCTACGTATTCGTTAAAACTTATGATGTCCAACACTTTGTCCAATGGGTCGTTTACTGTCATCAGGCCGGGACTGACTTCTTCTTTTTCCATAGCTGCACCTATCAGGCGCACATTGTCGAGACTTCTTGCTTTGTTGGCCAAGTTGGCCAGAAAGGTCAGACGTGGTTCGCTGATGGGAGTTTCGTTGGCAATGGACCAAATGATGATGTTGCAACGGTTTTTGTCGCGTGCAATCATGTCGCATAACTGTTGTTCGGCATTCCGATAGGTTTCTTTGTTTTCCCAATGAATAGTCCAATAAACAGGAATCTCTGACCATACAAGGAAACCCATCCGTTCGGCTTCGCGCACCATTTCTTCATTGTGTGGATAGTGGGCCAAGCGCACGAAGTTGCATCCAAGTTCCTTGGCCCAGCTCAGCAGGGTGTGTGCGTGGTCTTTAGAGTAGGCACGACCGCTGTAGTAGGCTGTTTCTTCGTGGATGCTGATGCCTCGGCAAAATATTTCCCGATTGTTCAGCATTATCTTGGTGCCTTCGGTACGGATGGTTCGGAAACCTATTTCGTCAGTTACTTTATCAGCCCCGGAAGTAATGGTTATGGCATATAGCTTGGGGTTCTCCGGAGTCCACAAAAGGGGGGCGGCTTTTACCTGAAAGGAGGCATAGCCGTCTGCATTGGTGGTAACCTCTTTTTTGATTTTCAATTCAGGAATGTCTAGCGTTACTTTTTGGGATTGGGTGTTGCCGTCCAGTTGTATCCAACCCTCGATGGTGCGTGTGTCGTCCTTTTTCAGCTGTACATAATAGTCGCGGATGTAGGTCGAAGGCGTTTCTACCAGACTGACCGGGCGGGTGATACCTCCAAAATTCCACCAATCAGCATTTATGGTGGGCACTGCTTCGGGAATCCGTTTGTTGTCTGCTTTCACTACCAGGCTATTTGTACCTTCTTTCAGCAAGTGGGTTATTTCAAAATTGAAGGGGGTGAATCCTCCTATGTGCTTGCCCAGTTGCTTGCCATTCAGCCACACGATGGCTTCGTAGTTGACTGCTCCGAAGTTCAAGAAAAGCCGTTTGCCGGGTTCTAATGAGTATTCGAAGTGTTTCCGATACCACACGGTTCCTTCGTAATAGTATAATTGGGGACGTTGTGTGTTCCAGTCGCCGGGGACAAATAGCAGTTTGTCTGTTTCGAAATCATACTCTTGTAGTTTGGTCTTGTCCGAATAGGTTTTATCTTGGGCATATCCTCCGTCGTAGGGTTTCAGTCGATAATCGTAGTATCCGTTTTCAAACGGGTCGACGATGGTTTTCCATTGTCCGTCGAGCGAGGTGGTCTGGCGTGAACCGATATTCATGATGGAAGGAGCCTGTTGGGCAAATGCCGTTGCTGCTAGGAGGGATGCCAATAGGAAAGCAAAAACTTTTTCTTGTAGGTGTTTCATGTCATTAAATTTTTAGGGTTATACCGGTCGGTTTTTATTACCGGCAGATTGTACTTCTTTGCGCAAATTGATGGCAAATGTATCATCATATTATATGTCTTCTCCGAAAGAAACTACATCTTGGCTACTTCGAATCCTTATTTTGACTACATCAATGCTTTCTCATGCTTGTGTCAAATAATTGGTTTATATGTGATTATATATATTTTATTGGTGTCTCATCTATTCTGTTAAAGAGGCTGATGGAAAATGTGGTTTGAAAGAAAGAGATTATCTTTGCTATGCGAAATAAATATGGACTACTATGAAACGCAGACTCTGTTTTATTCTTTCCTTTTTAGTCGGGGTTGCTTTTTCGTTGAAGGCGGAGTGGCAACGGCCAGTGACCAACTATACAAGACATGCCTATAAGGCCGGAAACCAAAACTGGATGCTGCAACAGCATGAGAACGGTTGGTTGTATGTGGCCAATAACAAGGGGTTGCTGGAGTTTGACGGCACTTCCTGGGAGCTATATCCCATACCGGATGCCAAGATGCGGGCCATGAAGATTGGGGCAGACAATCGTATTTACATCGGTGGGATTGGCCGTTTCGGCTATTTCACTCCAAATAGGTTGGGGGGATTGGACTATACCTGCCTTTCGGATAATCTGCCCGGCAATTCGGTGGTTGGTGTTATTTGGAATATTTTGCAGGATAAGGACAAAATATATTTCCAGTCAGACCGTGGCCTGTTTTGTTGGGCAGATGGACGGGTGGACTATATAGAATCGGCCGATGAAATAAATGTTTCAGCAATACTCTATAATAAATTTTATATTGGTACACCCGAAGGAATGTCGGTGATGGAGGATAATCATTTCCGGCTGATTCCGGAAACAGAAAAGCTGGGAAGGATTTCGAGTTTGCTGCCCTATAACGGCCAGGTGCTGATAGTGACTCGTTACAATGGCTTGTTTGTTTATGACGGAGAAGCCATCCGCAAGTATGCGTGTGCGGCTGACGACTTCATGCGTCGCAATCGCATTTTTTGCGCGGCACTCCACCAGTCGTTGCTGGCACTTGGCTCTGTGCAAGAAGGGGTTTGCCTTTTGGACTTGGAGAAAGGCGATACAGATATAATCTCCATCCACAATGGTTTGCAGAATAAGACGGTTCTCTGCATGAACTTCGATAGGAAGAATAATCTTTGGCTGGGTCTGGATAATGGCATTGATTGTATTCGGTTGAGTTCTCCGGTCTATTCTTTATATGGCAGCAAGCCTGTCATCGGGTCGGGATACTCCTCTTGTCGGTATGGAGATAAACTGTATCTGGGCACCAATCAAGGACTTTACCGTACTGTTCTGCCCGAGGGACGGAGCAAGGAAGCAGCGGTGGAATTTTTGTCTGAGACGGGCGGTCAGGTTTGGTCGTTCTTGCGTTACGACAACAAGTTGTTTTGTGCTTCGGACAATGGGGTTTATGTAATCGAGGGAGACAGGGTAGAACATCTGGACGGGCTCAGGGGAGTGAGGCAGCTGGTGGCACTGCCTGGTAGGCCGGATGTATTGATAGCCGGTGCGTATGGCAAATATAGCGGACTGTATCTGTTGGAGAGGACTGCCGGTAGTTGGCAGGTGGTGTGCAGGCTCAAGAATTTTACTTATGCCGCCAAGAGCCTTATGGCCGAAGGGATGGGAAACATAGTGTGGATTACTAATAAGGATAGGGGAGTTTGCAGGGTGAGCCTTTCGGACAACCTGCGCGAGGTGGTTCATCTGAAGAAATACAACCATGTTTCTTTTCCTATCGGTAATGAGGCCTTGCTAGCGCGGGTGAGCAACGAGCTTGTGGTGGTCTCCTGTCATGGATTGTGGCGTTACAATCCGTTGACGGATGCGTTGGAAGAACACTCGGAGCTGGAGAATATGCTGGATGGCAAGGCGGCTTATACATATATGACGATGGATGTGTCCCATAACATCTGGTATGTGTCGGGGGGGCCTTGAAGTTGTTGCGCTATGATGCGGTGAAGAATGTTTATACAAAGAATTCTCGTGACTTTTTTTTGAAGGGTTCCTTAATCGAGAATTATGAGCATGTAGGGGTTTATGGCGACGGGGCTATTGTTGGCACGGAAGAAGGGTTCTCGTTGGTGAAACCTTCGATGGTGGAAACTGGCAAGGAGCGGCTGGCCTTGCAGATACGTCATGTGTATCTGACCGGTCGTAAAGATTCGCTGATATACGGTCGCAGTTATCGCTACGAAGATGTGCCGGTAGTGGTCCCTTATAAGTACAACTCTCTTCGTATGGAGTATAATGTGAACAATTACGAGACAGCTTCTTCGGCTCTCTTCTCTTACCGGCTGGGCAAGGGGGGAGACGAAGGAGAGTGGAGCGAGTTTGGCGAGAGCGCCATGAAAGAGTTCACCGGCCTATATGAAGGCGACTATCTGTTCAGTGTCAAGCTGCTGACGGAGGAGGATGACGAACCTGTGATGACTTCTTTTTCGTTCAGGGTGCTGCCGCCCTGGTATCGCACTTGGTGGAGCCTGATGCTGTACGTGGCCGCCTCCTGCCTGATGTTGTATGCTGTGTATGTGCGGGTGGTGGCCAGCAGGAAGCGTCTGCTGTTGCAGAAAGAGCTGGAACTTTATCGGCAGAAGCAGGCATTCGAGGAGGTCAGCGACTTGAAAGATAAGAAGATAGAGTCCTTGAAAGAGGCCAATCTGCAGGCCGAACTGCAGCATAAGTCAGAAGAATTGGTCCGCACTACATTGAACATTGTGCGTAAGAATGAGATGCTGATGGATATCAAGAAGGAGGTTTTAGGCATCTCGCATGCTGTCGGTGAAGAGAATCTGGTTGCCCTTCGCCGCAAAACGCTCCGTCTGTTAGGACAGATTGAAACGAACATCGAGCACGATGGTGATTTGCAGGCTTTTCAGACTACTTTCGATTCGGTACATCACAACTTCTTCAGCAGGCTGGAAGAGGCTTATCCCAAATTGAGTAATAAGGAAAAATTGCTGTGTGCCTATATCAAGATGAATCTGCTCTCCAAAGAGATAGCCCCGTTGATGAATATCTCTTTGCGCGGGGTTGAAATCAGCCGTTACCGCTTGCGGAAAAAGTTAGCTTTGGGTGAGGGGGAGAATCTTGCAGAGTTCTTGCAAAAGTTTTCTAAATGAATATCTTAAATAATTCGTTACGGAATAAATCCCTCTTTTCTTGTACCGGAGTCTGAAACATGCCTGCTCCGTATAAAGTGACTCATGTGGAGAAAATACAATATTACTTTATTAGGATTACAGTATTACTTTATTTTGAATAAAGAAGCGTAAAGCGTGAATCCGTTGATTATTAGTATAATGCAATTCTCTGGTAACCTTTGTACATAAGCATGATACTCCCTGCGATTTATCTTTGCTGCAACACCAGCAGGCTTTCCGGCCCCATATTGAACAGCAGGTCTATGATGCTCAGGTTGGGCAGAAAGCCAAGTCTTTCCTGAAATACCTGATAATAGGGCTGTGGTGAGAACTCCGTGTCTTCCAGCCTGAAGTTCTTTTTGGGGTGGATTCGCTCGCGGAAGTCCACCTCGTCTGTGGCAAATTCGGTACGGTATTCCGCAGTGCGTTCCATGTCAGGCTGTATATCTATGAGCGAGCAGACGAGACGGCACAACTCTTCGTTGAAGTCTATCAGAAACTCATACTTCTTTTCATAGAAAGGACGGAAATCGTCTTTATAATATTCAAAGAAAGGGGTATGGTTATAGGCCGACTCTATGGCATTCCAATGCAGGTGCCGCCAGTTGCCGTGGTCGGAAATACGTATATCCCGCATCGGACATTTCAGCGTGTCCGGCTTGACGGTGGGAATGGAAAGTGCCAATTCACCGTCCGGTGCGGCAATGGTGCAACGGTTGCGGTAGGTCTGCTTCATATAGTGGTCGTGCTGCTCGATAAACACTTTGTCGTATGCCAGCAATTTGGTGTAATACTCTACGGGGGCCAGATAGGCGGAAGAAAGAAATACGGTTTTCATCAGTATATTTAGGATTGGGCGATTTATGATTTGCAGTTGAAGTTACTGTTCATTGTTTATTCTTTCATTTTTATTCTTTCATTTTTATTCTTTCATTTGTGTCATTCCACTCTTTTCCACATTCTGTCCCAGCGGTAGCCGTTGAAGAGTCCTGTTCCTTTCTTTTTGGAAAACCAGATGACGCTTGCCTTGCCTATTATATGGTCTTGGGGTACAAAACCGAAGAGGCGGGAATCTGAAAGGTTGATGGAATTGTTGGCGTTTACCCAATAGTAATCTTTGCTGAAGTAGCAGTGTTGCACGGGCTTGCCTTCTATAAAGAGGGTGTCGTTCTTTATTTCAGCCTGCTTCTTTTCGTGAAGTACCAGTGTGTTTTGCAGCAAAGTTCTGTTCCACGGATATACGCGTATGGCTTTGCCTTTGCTGGGGATTATCAGCGGTTTCAACGTTTCCATGGAGTCTTCCTTGACAATCGGTTCTATCCAGCAATTTCCGTTCATGGCTTGTTCCAGCAAGTAGTGTTCATAGCGGCTGAAACTACGTATATTCTTTATTAAGTCCTGTCCCAATAGTTCGTTGGGAGCGATGGAAAGGATGGAAAGCAATGAATCCAACTGTCGTTCCCGTTGTCTGGGATAAGAGTAAAGGAACTTCTGGTCGGGCGCATTCTTCTCGGAAGGAATCACCGAAAAGAGCGAATCTATCAGTAAAGTGTCTCCGGGAGTGCCGATGCAACGGCCGATAAAGACTTCCCGCCGGTCAATCATGGGTTCTGAAAGATTGGCCGGGTTGTTGAATACGAGAATATCTTCTTTCCGTACCGGACTGTCTGCCCAGCGATGATACCCCCATAATTTCATAAAAGGAAGTCGCAGACCGTAGCTCCACTTGTTCACAAGAATACGCTCACCCTGGTACAGTGAGTTTTCCATACCGGAAGAAGGGATAAGATAGGAAGTTGCAACACAACCTCGAAGCAGCACTACGACGAGTGTCACTCCAACTATTGCAATTGCTATTTTCCAGCCTTTCATCCTATCGTTCGAAATTAAAGAATGAAAAAATTAAAGAATTAAAGAACGAAAGGTTTGCAATCGTTTCCCACCTTCCCCTTTAATTCTTTAGTTTCTGATTATTAATTCATTTAATGCCGTCCACCCACTTGAATATCCGGTTCCAGCGTATCTTGCCGTCAAACCAGTTGCGGTCTTTGTCTAATGACAACCATACTACGATAGGCTTTCCTACGACATGGTTTTCCGGTACAAAACCCCAGTAACGGGAGTCGGCGGACTTGTCGCGGTTGTCGCCCATCATCCAATAATAGTCCATATTGAAAGTATAGGAGTCGGTCTTTTCACCGTTAATGTAGATGCCGTCTTCCTTGACCTCCAGCTTGTTGCCTTCGTAAGCAACGATGCAGCGTTCGTAGATGGGCAGGTTGTCTTCGGTCAGCTTGATGGTGGCGCCTTTGGCGGGAATCCAGATTGGGCCGTAGTTGTTGCGGTCCCATTTGGTGTAAAGGTTCAGCGGATACATCTGTCCCGAGAACTCTCCCGGCTCAATGATAATCTTGCTGATTAGCTTCTTGTTGCCCGTAAGGGTCTCGTACATCTTTTTGGTAAGCGGAAGATGATAGACCGGCGTCAGCCTGCCTTGGGCATCCCGGTAGTCCAGTCCCATTTCAATCAGATTCTCTTCCCAGCCCAGACCGTCGGTCATCAGAGTCTGGTCTTCTTTGCTGATGCCCAGTTCACGGAACATATCATCAGTGATATAAGGTCCCGTAGTTTGTACAAAGTAGTTGAACTGCATTTCCGTAGGGTTCTCGGTAGCCTTGCCGTCAATGTATACTTGCCCTTTCTTGATTTGCAATGTATCTCCGGGCAGGCCTACGCAGCGTTTTACATAGTTTTCACGACGGTCGACGGGGCGTATGACAATGTCACCGTACATTCTCGGATTGGAACGGATAAGGTTACGCCCGGCATTGTAGTACAAATCATAGACAGTACGTTGCTGCTTGCGTGTCAGGCTGTCCATATTCACCTTGTTGGGATACACGCGTTTTCCTTCTTCGTAAGCAAGGGTATAGAAATCTGTCTGTTGGAAATTGGTGGCTACCGTGTCGCCTGCCGGGAAGTTGAACACCACAATATCGTTCAGTTTCACTTTTCCGAAGCCCGGCACACGTTTATATTCCCATTGAGGCCATTCGATGTATGATTTGGTGTTGAATACCGGCAGCGTATGCTGTGCCAGCGGCATGGAAAGCGGCGTATTCGGCACGCGCGGACCATAGCTCATCTTGCTGACATAAAGGAAATCGCCTACCAACAAGGATTTCTCCAGTGAGGAAGAAGGTATCTGATAATTCTGGAACACATAGATATTTACGAAGTAGACGGCTACCAGCGCAAACACGATGGCATCTATCCAGCTCATGATGCTGCGTACGGCAGCGTTCTCCGATTTCTTCCAGAATCCCCAAGGTATCTTCTTGCTGATGTAGATGTCAAAAATGAAGGGGAGCACAATCAGTCCCAGCCAGCTTTTTACCCAGACCAGAAAGGCAAGGTAAAGTAGGGTGACTATGCTGAATTTAATCCATTGGATACGTGTTGCTTTTCTCATGATGTTTTAGTCTTTTAAGAATGGAAACAGGTCACTCATTCCCAAAGCACCTTCGTGCTTGGCGGTATATTCGGCGGCAAGGACGGCTCCCAGGGCAAATCCCCTGCGGTTCTTGGCATCATGGGTGATAGTGATGCTGTCGGCCTCGGAGTCGTAGCGGATGCTGTGGATGCCCGGTACTTCCCCTTCGCGGATAGAGTTTATTGGCAGTTCATCGGCCGTACATTCTGCAGAGCCCGAAACAGTCCCGTCGGGAGCTTGGAAAGTTCCTTCTACCCATTTGTCTTTGCGGTCGAGATTCTCCAGAATACCTTCGGCAAGCGTGATGGCCGTACCGCTCGGGGCATCCATCTTATGGATGTGATGCGTTTCGCTCATCCTCACGTCGTAGGCAGGGAATTGGTTCATTATCTTTGCGAGGTACTTGTTGACAGCAGAGAATATGCTTACTCCCAGACTGAAGTTGGACGACCAGAACAGCGTTTTGCCACCTTCGGTGCAAAGCTTCTTCACTTCGTCTCCATGTTCTGCCATCCATCCCGTACTGCCGGATACCAGTTTGACTCCGGCTTGGAATGTTTTCATATAGTTGTTGTATGCAACCATGGGATTGGTGAACTCTATGGCAACGTCGGCGCTCTTGAAGGCTGCCGATTCAAAGTCTTCCTGATTGTCGACATCGATGATGCTTACAATTTCGTGTCCGCGGCTGAGGGCTATCTTTTCGATTTCCTTGCCCATTTTTCCATAGCCGATTAATGCGATTTTCATTATTTCTATCTGTTTTAATTTAGTTTATCAACAAACTATAGGTTGCAAAGATAATCTTTTTCTTACATTTGTGCTCAACATTAACGTCTTGTTAACATGGAACAACTACTGCATTACGTTTGGAAGCACAAAATATTTCCTTTGTCGGCACTCCAAACAACCTCCGGACAGCCGGTAGAAGTGATAGATCCCGGTTTGCCGAACATCAATGCAGGCCCCGACTTCTTTAATGCCAAGCTGAAAATAGACGGTACGCTCTGGGTGGGCAACGTCGAAGTGCATACACGGGCATCAGACTGGTTGCTCCATAGGCACGACCGCGACAAGGCATATGATAACGTCATTCTGCACGTAGTGGGCGAATCTAATTGTGATGTGTATCGCACGAACGGTGAATTGATTCCTCAAATGGTGCTCGCTTGTCCCGAAACTGTCAGCCGGCGTTATGAAGAGCTCCGTCAGACAGAGATTTATCCTCCCTGCTACTCCATCCTTGCATCCCTTCCGAAGCTCACCGTCCATTCCTGGCTGTCCGCCTTGCAGGTGGAGCGCTTCGAGCAGAAGGCACGCGCCATATCCTGTCGGCTCGAACGCTGTAATCATCATTGGGAAGATGTTTTTTTCATTACTCTTGCCCGTAACTTCGGTTTCGGGCTGAATGGAGACGCTTTCGAGGCATGGGCAAACCGTCTTCCGTTCCGCGCCGTAGACAAGCATCGGGACAGTCTGCTTCAGGTGGAGGCTTTCTTCCTGGGGCAGGCAGGACTGCTGGAGGAAGACTCGGCAGGGATGGATGATTACTATTTGAAACTTCAGAAAGAGTTCCGCTACCTGCAGCACAAGTTCGGGCTGGCGGCTCCTATGTCCGTTGAACAGTGGCGGTTTCTGCGTCTTCGTCCCGATAACTTTCCGCATGTACGTCTGGCCCAGCTTGCCAAGCTGTATCACAAGGAGCGGGCGCTCTTTTCGCGCGTCATGGAAGCTGAAACGCCGGAAGCAGTGAAGAAGATACTGTCTGCCGATACTTCCGTATATTGGGAGGAGCACTTCAACTTCAGAAAGGTTTCACCCCGGAGGGAAAAGCGGGTAGGGGACGGCGCCTTGAATCTGATAGCCATCAATACGGTTATTCCGTTTCTTTATGCATACGGCATGCACAAGGCCGATGACGCTTTGTGTGACCGTGCCACCCGTTTCCTTGAATCCTTGAAGGCTGAGAACAACCACGTGACCCGTCTGTGGGACGGTGCCGGCCTGCCGGTATCTACCGCTGCCGATTCGCAGGCATTGCTCCAACTTCAAAAGGAGTATTGCGACAAGAAGGACTGCCTGTGCTGCCGGTTCGGTTACGAGTATCTGAAGCATAACGGATGATAATAATTATCACCCCATAGCCTTAGCAGTTTATCACTTTTATATTATCTTTGCGCCTTGAAAAATAATCCGAGTATATGAAGGCTATCCGCTTTGTTCTTTGTCTGTTTGCGGCACTTATGCTGACCATTCCCAATGGTCTGGCTGCCGAAGAGGAGGATTTCAAGACATTTCTCAGGAAATTCACGTCCAGTGCTTCATTCCAGTATTCCCGAATCAAGTTTCCTTTGAAGTCTCCCATCGCCCTTTTGAAGGATGACGGTGAGACGGAACAGACTTTTCCCTTCACCCGCGAGAAGTGGGCATTGCTGGACGAGGAAACGCTGAAGGAAGGGCATATTGCCGAAGAGGAGGGAGGCACCTATATATCTCGTTTCACAGTCAATGAACCTGCCCATAAGGAGTTCGAAGCAGGCTATGATGAATCGGAACCTTCCCTTCGTGTGGTCTTTGAACTGGCAGACGGCAAGTGGTACGTCACCGACTGCTATAACGACTGGTACAACTTCGACCTTCCTATCTGTGAACTGGAAGAAACCATTCAGGCTGTACAAGAGGAAAACAAGGCTTTCGAAGAACTTCATCCTTGAGAAAGTAGGGGCAGAAATTCGCCTCAATCATTATTTTATCCTTCTTCTGTACGATTTATGCCCCTCTTTTTCCAAAAAGAGGGGTTTCTTTGTACCGTACTAATACATTGAAATATGCGGTTACGACTTCTTTTGCCGATTTTCAAGCGGTGAATATCAATAACCTTAAATAAACGGACATGATGCAATTCAGTAAATGGAAAATGGGAGCGGCAGCGCTCGTTTGCATGTGGCTGCCGGGCAGTGTACATGCACAAATCGTGAAGAATGAGCGTTTGCTTTCTTTTGAGGAGAAGCTGGTTCCGGCGTTTGTCACTACGGCAGCCGGTTCGCAGTTGGGCATTAGCGATGAACATTATAGGGACGGCGACCACAGCTTGAGCTGGACTTTCGAGCCGGGTGCCGCACTGTCCATCAAGAAAGACTTGAAGTTTGAGAAGAAAGACCCGACGGGGAAAGACACCTATCTTTCGGCTTTCATCGTATGGGTGTACAATGAGCAGGCCCAGGACAAGCAGATTCAGTTCGAGTTCCTGAAGGATGGCAAGGTATGCACCTCTTTTCCTTTTGGCATCAACTTTACCGGTTGGCGCGGAGCATGGGTATGTTATGAACGCGATATGCAAGGCACCCCGGAAGAAGGGATGGACGAAATCCGCATTGTAGCCCCCGACGTGAAAGGGAAACTCTTTTTCGACCATCTGATTACTGGCAGCAAGGTAGATGCCCGCCAGCAGACTGCCGACTTGCAGGTGCCGTTCGTAAATAAGGGAACCACCAACCACTGGCTGGTTATCTACGAACACTCCTTGTGGAAACCGGACATCCCCCTGACAGACGTGACCGAGGCGCAGAAGCAGGATATACGGGTTATGGAGAAGCGTTTCCGAGACATGCTCTACACGCCTTCCGTGCTTTCGGACAAGGAGATGCAGTCCATTCGCAAGAAGTATGATTTTTACCGGATTACCTATAAGAACGGAAAAGTGGCGGGACGTCCTATTTATTTCGTACGTCAGTCCGAGGCTTACGAACGTATCATACCCGATTGGGACAAAGATATGTTCTCCAGACTGGGGGTGGAGATAAGCGACTACTTCAATCTGATGAAACGCATTGCCACTGCTTATAACAATACGCAGGATGCGGTGCTGAGACACGAGTTGAAGCAGAAATTCATCGCCATGTACGATAACGCCACCGACCAGGGCATTGCCTACGGCAGTTGCTGGGGAAATATCCACCATTACGGATATAGTATGCGCGGCCTTTTTGTGGCTTATTTCCTGATGAAGGACGTGTTGCGTGAGGCAGGTAAGCTGGAAGAGGCGGTACGTACGCTCAACTGGTATGCCATCACCAATGAGGTATATCCCGAACCTGCCGTCAACGGTATTGATATAGATACGTTCAACACCAAGTTGCAAGGGCGCGTAGCCAGCATTCTGATTATGGAGGATACGCCGGAGAAACTGCAATACCTTCGTTCCTTCTCCCGCTGGCTGAACAAAGGCTGCCTTCCTGCGCCGGGACTGGCCGGTTCTTTCAAGTCGGACGGTGCCTGCTTCCATCATTGCAACAATTATCCCGCTTATGCGGTGGGCGGTCTGGACGGTGCCACCAATATGATTTACTTGCTGAGCGGTACGGAGTTCCGTCTGTCCCGGCAGGCGCACGAGACGGTGAAGAAAGTGCTTCTCGCCATGCGTTTCTATTGCAACCTCAAGCAATGGCCGCTCTCCATGTCGGGCCGCCATCCCAACGGGGGAGGAAGTCTGATACCTATCCAATATGCCACGATGGCCATTGCCGGTACGCCGGACGGCAAGCAGAAATACGACCCCGAAATGGCCGCAGCCTATCTGCGTCTGGTTGCCCATACGGAAGCTCCGGACAAGAATGCGCCCGACTATCTGCCGAAGGCTTCTACCCGCCACGAGCTGGAGATGAAGAAGCTGCTCGAAACCCAAGGCTTCCGCCCCGAACCGGTTCCGCAAGGCAATCTGGCTTTGGGCTATGGTTGTGTATCCGTGCAGCGCCGCGACAACTGGGCTGTCGTAGTACGCGGACATTCCCGTTACCTCTGGGCTGCCGAACACTATCTCCCCGCCAACTTCTATGGCCGTTATCTGGCGCATGGCAGCATGCAGATTCTTACCGGAAAACCCGATGAAACGGTTACTTTTGCCACCAGTGGCTGGCAGGAGGCAGGCTTCGACTGGAATCGTATTCCGGGGGTCACGAGTATTCATCTGCCTTTCGACCATTTGCGTGCCCGGGTCTTGAATGTCGATACCTTCTCCGGCATGGAGGAGATGCTCTATTCCGATGAGACTTTCGCCGGCGGTTTGTCCCAAGCACATCAGAACGGTAACTTCGCTATGGTACTGCACGAACATGACAAGTACAACGGCTCGCACCGTGCCCGCAAGTCTTTCCACTTCTTCGGCGGCACCATTGTATGCCTCGGTACGGACATCGAGAACCTGAATGACGAGTATCCGACGGAAACCACCGTGTTCCAGCTTGCCGCCACCACTCCCGAAACCCGCCGGTACTGGGAAGCTTATCAGAGTGACGGACAGACCTATATCGACCCCAACGGCGTGGGCTATTACATCTCCAAAGCCTCACGCCCGGATGCCCGTTACGAGAAGAACTTCCCGCAAGTGACCGTGGGCGAGCGCAGCACCGAGCCTACTTCCGGCGACTGGATATCCCTGACGCTGCAACATGGCAAAGCCCCGAAGGGTGCTTCCTACGAATATGCCGTGCTGCCCCACACGGATGCCGCCGCTTTGAAGGCATTTGCCAAGAAACCCACTTACAAGATTCTGCGGCAAGACCGCAACGCCCACATTGTGTCTTCTCCGGCCGACGGTCTTACTTCTTACGTCTTGTTCGAGACTCCGCAGGCGCTGCCCGACGGCGGATTGTTGCAGAAAGCCGATACATCGTGCCTTGTCATGATACGCGAATATGAGGACAAGCTTCTGCTGACTGTCTCCCAGCCCGACCTGGCCTTGTATCGTGGCCCGAGCGACGAGGCTTTCGACAAAGACGGAAAACGTATTGAGCGCAGTATCTATTCACGCCCGTGGATAAAAAATGTCAGTGGTGAAATTCCCGTGACCATTACGCTGAAAGGTTTGTGGAGAGTGACCGAAACTCCATATTGTCAAGTGGTGGTGGCCGACCGGAAGCAGACAGTACTTCGTTTTACCTGTCGCGATGCAGTGAGCCTTGACGTGGAATTGAAAAGGTGAACCTTAGAAATCGATTTTTAAATCCGATAAATTTGTACCATGATGAAATTCAAAGACGTACTATTTTGTACCACAGCTTTTGTTCCAGTTTTGTCGGGAGCCAAGGAGTTGCCGAATATTATCTATATTGTGACCGATCAGCAAACGGCTTCTGCCATGAGCTGTGTGGGAAATACGGATGTGCATACCCCGAATATAGACCGTTTGGCGCAGGCGGGTGTCTTGTTTACCAATGCTTATTGCTCTGCTCCCTTGAGCGGTCCTTCTAGGGCATCCATGTTTACGGGACACACATCCCATGAAATAGGTCTTGCGAGAAACAATGTGCCTATGTCCGATTCCTTGCGGGCAACGACCTTGGGAGTTCTGATGCAGCATGCCGGATATGAATGCGCATATGCCGGAAAGTGGCATGTACATACCGCTTCCATACCGGATCGGGAGTTTGGTTTTTCTGTCCTTCATCCGCACACCGACCACGGATTGGCTGAGGCTTCCGTTGCCTTTCTTGAACGGGAACACACCCGGCCCTTCTTTCTTGTAGTTGGCTTCGATAATCCCCACAATATCTGTGAATATGCACGTGGGCAGAATCTGCCATACGGCAATTTGCCTGAACTTTCTCAAGACGAATGGCCTGGATTGCCCTTGAACTTTTCCCGTCATCCTTACGATGCCGATGTGATAACCTATGAACAATCGCTGAACTATTCGACCTATCCCACGCGTCATTATTCCCCGGATGACTGGCGTCGCTATCGCAGTCTTTATTTCCGTTTGGTAGAAAAAGTGGATGCTGAAATCGGAAAGATTGTCGACATCATTGATCGGCGGAATCTATGGAAGAACACGGTAATTATCTTCACGAGCGACCACGGTGACGGTGTGGGAGCACATCAATGGAATCAGAAGTCTGCTCTTTACGAAGAAGTGGTGAACATCCCTCTGATAGTGACTCTACCCGGAAAGAAGAATGCCGGAAAAGAGATGCCGCAGCTCGTCAATGCAGGTGTTGACTTCTTTGCTTCCGTATGCGACTGGGCAGACATTCCTCTGCCCGGAGGTTTGTATGGCGTTTCTTTTAAATCCTTGGTTGAGAGTGCCGACCCAGAACAGGCACACCAACCTTATGTGGTCATAGAAACCACCTTCGACAAAGGTATTACCCGTGGTTGGGCTTTGCGTACTCCGCGTTATAAATATGTGTTGTATGATAAAGGAAACTATCGTGAACAGCTTTATAACATGGAGGACGACCGCGGAGAGATGCGTAACTTGGCTCTTGAAAAGAATTATCGGGAAGTGTTGCAGCAGCATCGCGCCTATTTGGGCGAATGGATGAGACGGCATCGTGTGGCGCAGATACGGCCTGAGGTACATCTAATCCCAGAGTAATGTTCTTTCCATTTTGTAACTGTTTGCATCGCTTGTGAAACTTCGGTAAGCTCAAAATCGGTTTCTCAAAGTTCTGCAAACAGTCGAGCGACGGCTACTTCGTAGTTGCTTAGCTTCGTTGTCTTATGGATGATTTTCTTTGCTTTCCGGTCGGCATTGGGAAGCAGGTATTCCCAAAAACTTTTCATTTTTGTCAGCAGTTGTAGGTCACCACCTTGTAGGCGTTCCTTGTAGGCATTGAACACTTCGTTGTGTAGTAGTCTCACTTTTTTTGCCATTTCATCGGAAGAAAGAGGATGTCCTTGCTGGTACTCCCAGGCCAAAGCAGGGTTGGCGAGCAATCCACGTCCTATGACAACACCAACCAATCGGGGAAAGCGGGCGACTATGCTTTCGATGTCATCTGGCGTGTGTATGTCACCGTTGTACAACAGTGGTTTGTCACATCCCTTGTAGAAGGCTTCAAAGCCATTCCAGTCAACAGTACCTTTATACTGCTGGATGCCTAAGCGCGGAT
This sequence comes from Bacteroides sp. L10-4, assembly GCF_013373675.1. Taxonomy (NCBI): domain Bacteria; kingdom Pseudomonadati; phylum Bacteroidota; class Bacteroidia; order Bacteroidales; family Bacteroidaceae; genus Bacteroides; species Bacteroides sp. L10-4. The sequence goes on along the minus strand of NZ_JABXJH010000003.1, from coordinate 97,778 downwards.
GGAGAGTGACATGTGAAAGTGGCAGTTCGTTCAGTAGAGGGAGCAGGGCGAGGCACTCGTCCGCATGTTCCCATCCCAATCGCAGTTTTACTGAAAAGCGGATTTCCGGGAACTTCTCTACAGCGGTTTTCAGCAGCGCCTCTACCTCCTTGGGGTGGGGCAACATACCTGCTCCGTTGTGCCGCTTGACCAACATGGGAAACGGACAGCCAAGGTTGATGTCGGCTTCCCGATAGCCGTATTCGATGAAAAGGGCCATTATCTGCTCTAATTTATCGGGAGTCGGGGCTATGAGTTGCGGAATGAAGTGCATTTCCCCGTTGTTGTCGGGATGGATTTCGCGTATGTCCTTGCGACGGATTTCGCCGTGTTCCACACGTACAAACGGAGAATAGTAGGTGTTGATACCTCCGAAGATTCGGGCATGTGCCAAGCGGTAGGCCGAATCAGTGTAGCCTTGCAGTGGGGCGAAGTAGATGGGTAATCTGTTTTCGTTCATATCGGCAAAGATACATGTTTTCTTGCGAAACAGCACTTGCTTTGCCGAAATTTTATATTTTCCCCACTGCTTTCTCCGGCTTTTTATCGCTTGCTAACTATTTGTTCAGCAGGATAAATTCTATAGGCTGCCCGTGTCTGCAAGTCACGGTGAGTACTGTTTCTGTTTGTCCTACTTCTACGGTTACGTCCTCCTGCAGTGTTTTACATTTCCATTGACCTTTCAGTATCAACTTCTTCTCAATGGGGCGGCTTGGCTCTTTGGTGGTAAAAGCCTTTTCAGAGATATTCAAATTGGGGTCGCATACGCTGAGCAAGAGGTTGGAACCAGATTGCTTTTGCATTACCATCGTTTCTGCAGGGATGGAAAGGAATAGTTCGTCTTTTTGGGGAAGATAAGTTTCAAAGGCTGCGTATGCAGTGATACCTGTCTGTTTATCGATAACCACATGGGCGATACTGTCTTTGTGGAGTATCTGGTAAGGTGCTTTCCGTCTGGCGGCATCCAGTTCTTTTGGACTGGGCTGTATCAATACCATATATTCGTATCCGGCATTTTGTGGCGCTGCCCCATGATTGATATAGGCAGAAGCAAAAGTTCCTTGTGTCTTGGCACGGGTTTTTTCATGGTGGGAGTCTTGCCGGGCAATCTGTATCTGCACGTTATCTCCATTCACCAGATAGTAATTGTTATATCCATCTTGGATGCAATGACGTTTGCCATCGTTTAATTCTTGGTGGAAAGGCACGTCCTTTAGTTTGCCGTCTACATAGATGTCGCTTTTCCCCTTTTGGAAGGTACTTTGAAAGAGCGTTGTTTCCGTTGGGAAAGAAGCATTGCTATTACTGATACCCGTACCCAGACATATCATACGGTTATTGAAACAGAACACAGATTTGCGGGCAACGAAATCGGGTGTGAAGTTTTTCAAGTTACGTTCCATCAGCTTCATGGCAAACATACCGTTCTTACCTTCAAGGGAACTGCTGCCGGAGAAGTTCTCTTTGGAATGTGCCATGGTGGTACCGGGCAGAGGACTGTCTAGTAAGTCGAACGGTAAATGTATTGTGGTGGTTCCGGGCAGACGGTTCCAGTCCCATCCGTTTTCATCGAAACCGCTGGCTTTGCGCGACGGATAACCCATGATTTGGACGGAACCATAACTTTGGTAACGTCCGTAACGATTATCTTTCCTATAGATTTCGGATCCCCATACATCGGTAGTATAGCCTTTCAAGGTTACCATCCAGTCGTTTCGGCGGAAAATGCCTGCCGAACCATAATTGTATACAAAAAAGCCTTGCGGAGCTTTTGCGGGGGTAATTCCTTCTTTTCTGAAATAGATGGCTTCGGGAGTATCATTGTTGCAAAGCCGCATATAGTCTGCTGCTAAGTGGTGGTCGAAGGTATTGCTTTCTCCTGATAAATCTCCGGCAAGGGCAAGATAGGCAAAGGCAGCTACGTCATTTTCTTTCATGGAACCTCCGAAAGGGTGTCTTCCGCTGATACCGATACCCCATTCATAGATGTTGCAATAATTGCGCATAGATATGAATGCGGATTTCAGCACCTGGCGTGCTTCCATGGTAGGCACGTACCGGGTATGGCTGGTGAGTGCTATGAACTGCCCTACCATGGCGAGCACTCCGGTGGTATAGGCAGGATAGAATCCTCCGTGGTGGAAGGTTGTTCCGTCTACCTTGATACCGCCAATGGTTCCCGGACTGTATTGCAAGGAACCACTCAGCCATCTGGAGAGTCCGGCAAGGGCCCGTGCTCTTTCCCTTTCGTCCACAAACAAGAGTGCAGATACGGTTTTTGCCATCAGCAGGGTGTGCCAGCTATCCAGTAATTCGTCCCGTCCGTATTGGAAAGGTATCCTTGTTTCTTGTAATGCTGACCAGAAGATAAGTGCTGAGAGAATATTATCCCTATTGGGAGCTTTCCAGATAGCGTCGCGCATCAGCCATGCCGTAGTATATATTTTTCGTACCTGATAACCGTAGTGATGGTTGGTGCCCATGCCACTGCCAAAAGCGAAACCTTGGTTGATAGCGTAGTCCCAAACGAGGAAGTAATTCTTTGCCGATTGGGCAGAATGGTTGTAGTAAGCATCGTATGCAAACCCCGAGAGCATATCTTCCAGATCGTTCCAAGAGAGTTCGCCTTTTCGACGGTTTAGTTCATCGGGTGCTACAACGGGAGCACCGGTGAAACCGTTACTGGATGGACGGATATTGGCCGCCTTGAATGTGCTGTAGGCTTTTGATATTCCTTTTTTAGGTGCTTTTGGGGTGTCGAGTATTGCGGTCAGCCGTGCTTCTATAGTGGCCAGTTCTTGTTTCTCGTCGGTGGTTAACGATTCGCTCAGAGGTAGGTCGTATTGATATTGTTCCCATTGCCAGACGCGGCACCAATGCCACAGGTCGCGATAGGTCAGCGAGTTATTGGTCGGCATCTGCAAATCGGGGGTAGTACGGTCATTGATTTTTTTTACCGGGAAGGTCAGTCGGTCTATAAAGACTCGTCCGGTGCGGTTGGGGGCAATGATACGGTAACCGGCAATTTTCTTATCTTGTTTGTCTCCTTGCATGTGCTTGAAGCTTATCCAGCAGGCGCGCCATCCGGCAGCGTATAGTCGGAATCCGAAGTGATGGGAAACATGTCCGTTGGGAGAGTAAAATTCAAAACGCAGGGAGTCTTGCTGAGGCTTTTCATTGTATATCCACAGAGTGATTCCGTTGTCGCCCTCCAGGGTAAAAACAGATTCGGATGGAATGTCCAATATGCTGTTAGGAGAGAATTTCCACTCCAGGCTCTTGCTTCCTTCTTTATAGTATGATGATGATAACGCCAACTCTTGTTTATCGGAACTTTTGAAGTTACAGGGGATTTCTTCTTCGAAACTTACGAATTGTGCAAAAGCGGATGAACTAAGATAGGTCAAAATAAATAGCAACTGAAAAAACTTTCGTGTCATAACTATCAGGTTAAATAAGGTCATTAATTGATTGTGTTACAAAATTACGGAATATTGTTTTCATAAGATGTGTGGATTGTACAAAACAAGTGGTAAAATCATTCATTAAAATGAGGAGAGTAATCTCTCGATTACCCTCCTCTGCACAAATAAAATTAATTAAGGTCTATTTGATTATTTGTGATATAGAGATAATAAGGTTAGAAGTCTTGCGGTTTTATTACCACCATTTGTTCTGTTTTAGTTTAGTATTCACGGACAGTTCTTTGTTGGGAATGGGATAGAACTGATGTTTTTCTTCTGTTTTGGCTGCTACAGTAGCGGCGAAGTCATATTTGCCACCGGTCTTGTCGGCCTTGGCTTCATTTTCACTCTGTGAGTTCCAGCGTTTGTCGGCTGCTGCCGTACCCAGTGTATTCTGCATTCTTTCCAAGTAAATTCCCCAACGTACCAAATCGAACTTACGTATGGACTCGAAGCAAAGTTCGCGGGCGCGTTCATCACGTAATTCTTGTTGGAACTGGTCGTATGACAAGTTTTTGAGTTCCGGAATGCCGGCGCGCTTGCGTACAAGATTTATTGCTGTATAAGCCAGGTCCGTAGGTTGCTTGTTCACTTCATTTTCGGCTTCGGCCAGCATTAGCAATACGTCGGCATAGCGCAGAATCGGATAATTCTCGGGAGTCCAGTTCTTGTTCTTGTTTTCGGCTGTTTCCCACTCACGGCGGAACTTACCACAACGGCGCATGGTGATTTCATGGTCTTTCCATTTTACTTGCACGTCTTTCGCATTCAAGTAATAAGGTGCCATGGAAAGGTCACGACGTTTGTCTGTACTGTTCTTTTCAAATAAATCCCAAAGGACTAATGTACCTGCATAGAAAGCATAGGTATAACCTTTACCCATGGCGTTACCATTTCTTTGGGCGTTACCGATGGTATTACCAATACGGCTTTCGGTATAATTATTGTCAAGGCGAGTACCTATAAATTCTACTTCCCAGATGGATTCGTTATATTCAGTGTCATATTTATCTGTTGCCATACACTTCCACATGGCGTACACATCAGGGTTTAAGTCATGTTTCTTGGATTTGTAGACTTCATTGGCATATTGAGCCGCTTTTTTATAATAGGCTTCTCCACCGTCGGAAGGTTTTCCTGCTCTCCATAAGCATACGCGTGCTAGGATGCCATATACAGAAGTTTCTTTCACGTGGGATGGGCTTTTGTCATATTCTTTTTTGTCAACCAAGGGAATGCAATCTTCCATTTCTTTGATAATCCAGTCTAATGCTTCCGCATTGGAGGTGGCAGGCATACTGGCGGCATTGATGTCATCTAAAGATTGTTTGCGGATAGGCACCTCATAGAAAGCCTGTACAAGTAAGAAGTGATAGTAAGCACGGAGGAACTTAGCTTCCCCTTTGATTCTATCTTTGGCGATTTGACTCATTTCTGCCTTGTCTATGTTCTCAAGCAAACCATTGGCGTTTTTAATGCCGGTGTATAGTGCTTCCCAGATATTCCATATTTCTTGAGTGGTGCTGGTATAGTCGTTTGCCCATAGCTTACCGGAAAAGTTGCTGTTGCGCGTATAGTAGCTCAGGTCATCTATATTGGTCATTTCTGTGGAATAGAAATTACCATATAAGTTGGCGGTTGCCATTGGGTAATATACTGCGGCAAGTGCCATGGTACATTCAGACTCGTTTCTATAGAATGTGGTTGGTGAAACGAAATCGTATGGTTCGGTTCCTAAGAAGTCACATGAAGTCATAGAGACTACTCCTATGAGGACAAGGGCTTTTTTGAATATATTATAGAACTTTTTCATCATTGTTTTTGTTTTATACGTTTGTTGTTAGAAAGTAAGGTTCACTCCGATAGATGCGTTGAAAGAGCGTGGATATGCAGACCAGTCGAATCCGGGAGTCAATACCGAATTACGTGTAGATACTTCTGGGTCTGAGCCGGAATAGCCTGTAATGGTAGCGATGTTTTCAGCGGAAACAAATACTCTGGCAGAGCTGATGAATGCTTCTCTCAGCATCTGTGCCGGAAAATTGTAACCTAAAGAGATGGATTTCAGTTTCAAGAACGAACCATCTTCCACATAGAGAGAACTATACTCGTTGGAGCCGAGGGCATTTGCACGGGGCATGTTGCTATACGGGTTTTCGGGAGTCCAACGGTTGGTATAGGATGCAAACATGTTAGTGTTCTTCTTCTTGGCGGGATTTTCAAAGACCATTCGGTTAGCGTTCAGAATATCATTTCCTAAACTCCATTGCAAGAAGATACTGAGGTCCCAATTCTTATAGGTAAAGCTATTGGTGAAACCGCCGGTGCATGTGGGCAGGCCGTTACCGATGGTGGTACGGTCTTTGTCATTGATGATACCGTCGCCTGTATCAGGAATACCGTCGCCATTGGTATCTATCGTAGGCATGTCTTTATATTTGGGGTCACCGGGTTGGCAGCCTTTCACGTAAGAAGCGATACCCTCTTTCAGGGTGTACACTTTCTTGCCTTTGTCGTCCGTAGTGATGTTGAAGTCCGATTCTTTGTAGGTACCTTCATAAATGAAACCATACATCTTGCCGGCCGATTCGCCGATACGGCTGACGTATGCGGGCATGGTTTTGTACTTGTTGTCCCAGCTTACATAACTTGTAATTTCACCTTTTCCTTCCGTCAATGCGGTAATCTTGTTGGAGTTGAATGCTATATTGAAGTTGGAAGTCCATGAGAACTTCTTATTCTTCAGGTTAATAGTTTCCAAAGTAAGCTCGAAACCTTTGTTCTTGAGTTTACCGACATTGAGCGTTGCACTGGAGAAACCGGAACTGCCTGGAACATCAGCTCTGAGTAACAAATCCTTAGTGGTTTTTATATAATAATCGGCAGTCACGTTGATACGTCCGTCGAAGAAACCTAAATCCAGACCGAAGTCTATTTGTTCGGTAGTTTCCCACTTGAGTTGTGAATTGGCTTTATTGGCAATATGGAAACCTGGGGTAAATGAACCATTCCAAGGATATTTATACACGTTGTCGCTTGTAATCAGTTTGGCCATGTAGTCAAAGTCGCCCACACGGTTGTTACCTGTCTGGCCGTAGCTGAGGCGTAGTTTTCCATTAGACAGCCAAGAAGCATTTTCCGATACAAAAGCTTCGCGACCGAAAGCCCATGCCACAGATGCAGAAGGGAAATATCCCCAGCGGTTGTTTTTCGGGAATTTAGAAGAACCGTCGGCACGCATGGTGGCGTTAAGGTAGTATCTTGAATCATAGTTATAGTTGATACGACCGAAATAGGACATCATCTTGCTTTCTCCCTGGTTGCTCTCTATGGTTTGGTTGGTACCTTTATCTAGTCCTGCCATACCGAAAGACTCATTACTGATATGTTCGGTTGCTACGGAGTGGGAGTAATTGCTGTTCTTCTGTAAACTTAAACCTGCCAGTACATTCATGCTGTGAAGTTTTTTATTGAACTGATAGGTCAATGTGTTTTCGTTCAGATAGCTTCTGAATTCATATTGGTACAACTTAGCATTGATACCTTTACTTTGTGTATTGGAAGGGTGAGAATTACCGGTACGGGTATTAGGACCATTAAACTCTTCTTCCTTTATGTCACGGCTCGAATAGCCTGCTGCAACTTTAAACTTCAAGTTCTTGATGATTTCATACTCTGCACTCAAGTTGGCTTGCAATGTGTTGGTAGTGTTCCTGCGATATTCGTTCTTGGCCGACAATACAGGGTTGAAGCGATAGTCTTCTGCCATGTCTATATCGGTATCGTAAATTTCGTCTTTTAAGTCGGCGCCTGACGGAGATACGGGACGGTAAGCCCATACACTGTACATGAATGCGGTAGACATGGCGCTGGTGTTGTTCGAGGGATTGGGCCCGTTCTGTGTTGTACTGGCAAAGTTGGCGTTGGCATCTACCTTCAGTCTCTTGTTGAATTGCTGGCTGAGGTTGACACGTGCCTGGTATCTGTTTAAGTCAGAATTGATGATGACGCCTTCCTGGTCATTGTAGGATACGGAAGTAGAATATTTCAAGTCGCCGGCATTGCCATTCAAAAGCACGTGATGGTTATGGCTCATGGCTGTGCGGTAAATCTCTTTCTGCCAATCGTAGGATTTGAATTTGCGGTAATCCTCCAGTGTATTTCCATCTTTCAGATACATGTTCTTGAAATCCTCTGCACCCATGACTTCTTGTTGGAGTTTCACAAATTCATATCCATCCATCATTTCGGGGGTATTGTTCACCAGTCCTACCGTGAAACTTCCGTTGTAGGAGATGGTCGGTTTTCCAGATTTGCCTTTTTTCGTAGTGATGATAACTACACCATTAGCACCACGCGAACCATAGATGGCGGTGGCGGAAGCATCTTTCAAAACGTCAATGGATTCGATGTCATTCGGGTTTAAAGAACCCATGTTAGAGGTTTCTTGCGGGAAACCGTCGATAACATATAGAGGCGCTGTGCTTTGGGTCAATGAACCGGCACCACGAATCACGATGTTGAAGTTGTCACCGAGTCCGCCGTCCGTCGATGAAACCTGCACACCTGCAATACGTCCTCCTAAAGACTCAGCAACATTGTTTACCGGAGTTTTGACTAATTCCTTGATGTCTGCTTTCGCGATGGAACCTGTCAGGTCTTTGCGGCGGACATCGCCGTAACCCACTGCCACTACCACTACTTCTTGCAGTTGTTGTGAGTCTTCTTTTAAATTGATGGAAAGTTTCTGCTGATTGTTTACCTGAATTTCTTGTGTCTGATAGCCGATGAATGAGATAACCAGAGTTCCTTTGGCTGGTACACCGGACAAAGTGAACTCTCCGTTCATATCGGTGATACTGCCATTGCTTGTACCCTTCACGAGGACTGACGCACCGATGATCGGACCGAAGTCATCATTCACCGTTCCGGAGACGGTCAGTTCCTGTGCATTGGCCTGCGTGGCAAATAGGACAAGTAACATAATACCTAATGCTTTAAAGAAGCTGGATTTTTGTTCCATAAATATTAATTTAATTAGTTAATAATAAAGGTTGTTTCTTCGTCTTGTACTCACTTTGGGGTGAAATCACATCGCAAATGTAGGGGATGGAATATACAAACATATCCGTTAATAGTTCGCAAAAAGTACGAATTCGTACAAAACCCGCGGACGGCAACACTCTTGTACTTTTATCTCCCTCCGTTTCACGGCTCTTTCATTTAAGGGAGTTAGAAGGAGTTATCGCCCTTTAACTCCTTTAAATGAGAGGGCCGTGCCTCCGTTTTAGTCCTTTGCGCCCTTAACCTTTTCCAGCAGGGCGGAGAGCGCTTCTATCTTTTCCGGATGGGCATCTGCCACATTGTCTTTTTCAGACGGATCGACGGAAAGATTGTACAGTTGGGGCTGCGGGGCGTTTCCCATTTCCGTTTGGGTCCAATACTCCAGTGCGGGTTTGTCGCTGGGCTCTATGTATTTCCAGTCTCCCTCGATAATGGAGAGCGTATTGTCCAGATTTTGCTGTACGATATAGTCACATCCGGCGGTGTCGGTTCCCAGAAAGTTGTTGAGCTGGTCGCGGCTGTCGGGAGCGGTGCCTGCTTTCAGCGGATAGTCCAGCAGGGCGGCGAGTGAGGCATAGACGTCAATCATGGAGAAAAGGGCTTGTTGTTTGCCGGGCTTGATGCCGCCGGGCCAGCGTACGATGAAAGGGATGCGTGTGCCGGCATCGAAGGCGCTGTATTTCCCGCCGCGGTAGTGCTTCATGGGAGTGTGGCCGTTCAGCAGTTCGCGTGCCCGGTCTTGATAACCGTCGTCTATGATGGGACCGTTGTCACTACAGAATACGAAAATGGTGTTGTCGGCAATGCCGAGGCTGTCCAGGGTATGCATGATTTCGCCCACGGTCCAGTCCAACTGGAGGATGACGTCGCCACGTACGCCCAAACCACTCTTGCCGGCGAAACGCGGATGTGGCACGCGGGGAACATGTACATCTTGCGTACCCATATAAAGGAAGAAAGGTTCGTCTTTATGGGCGGTGATGAAGTCCTTCGCCTTGTCTGTTATCACGTCGGCGATGTCTTCGTCGGTCCAGAGGGCGGATTTGCCGCCGGTCATCCAGCCGATGCGGGGAATGCCGTTGATAATGGTATTGTTGTGTCCTTGGCTGGGCTTCATTTTGACGAGTCCGGGATTTTCGAGGCCGGTAGGCCAGTCACCTACTTTGTGGTCGTAGCTCACGGTGATAGGGTCGTTGGGGTCGAGGTTTACCACGTGCCCGTTCTCTACAAAGACGCAGGGGACGCGGTCGACGGTGGCGGGGATGATGTATTCATAATCAAAGCCGATGTCTTGGGTGTTCGGTTTAATCCGGCGGTTGAAGTCCGTACCGCCTTTAGGGCCCAGGCCGAGGTGCCACTTGCCCACTGCTGCAGTGGCGTAGCCTTCTTCCTTGAACATATCGGCCATGGTGACGCAGGCTGTATCTATGATGAGTTCGGAATTGCCCGGAGCGATGCCGGTATTCTTCTGTCGCCAGGGATACATGCCCGTCAGCAGGCCGAAACGGGAAGGAGTGCTGGTGGAAGAAGTGGCATAAGCGTTGGTAAACTGCATGCCTTGTCCGGCAAGGCGGTCAATGTTGGGAGTGCTTACTTTGGTGGCACCGTAACAGCTCAGGTCGCCGATACCCAGGTCATCAGCAATCAGATATACTACATTGGGCTTCTGCGGCGAGTGCTCCGAAGTCTTGTCTTTAGGTTGGCTTCCGCATCCCGCTATCAGGGCTGCACCGGGAATCAGAGACCACAAGGGGGAAAAATGCTTCATAGTTCTTTGACTTTAGATTGTAATTCTGAGGTCAAAGGTAAGAGGTTTTATGGAATCGGGTGTATAAGGAAGTACAAGGGAAGGGAGAAAAAGTACAAACCGTATCATGCGATGGCTTGATGTACAATATTAAGATGTCTCTTCACTGTCTTCCGTACTTTCCTCTCCTCCATTCTCTCCTTTGCGGTAGGCCAGTGGGCTGACATGGTAAATGTCCTTGAAGCATTTGGAGAAATAGCGTGAAGAACTGAAACCGATCCGGTCTGCAATTTCAGTGATATTCAGCTCCGGATTGTTGCGCAGCATCAGAGCGCCTTTCTTCAGGCGGATGGTCAGGATAAAGTCGTTCGGAGTTTGTCCGGTGATAGCCTTCAGCTTGGTGAACAGATTGGTGCGTGCCATTGCCATTTCACGGGCAAAGACGTTGACGTTGAACTCCGTATCGTCCAGATGTTGCTCGATGACTGCCATGGCACGGTCCAGAATCTCCTTGTCTATGGGGTTGGTGGCAAGCATCTGTACAAAGGCTTGCGGCTGCTTGCTGAACTTCTCCTGCAGGAGGATGCGCGAGTTCACGAGGTTGTTGCAGCGCGAAATCAATAGATTGGTGTTGAACGGCTTGGTGATATAGTCGTCCGCACCGATGCGCAGTCCCTCGATATTCTGTTCGATGGCAGTACGTGCCGTGAGCAGTACCACGGGAATATGGCAGGTGTTGAAGTCGCTCTTTATCTGTTTACACAGTTCCGTTCCCGACATGTTGGGCATCACCACGTCGCTGACTACGATATTGGGCATTTCGCTGCGCACCAGTGCAAGTCCTTCCGCTCCGTCGGCCGCAGTCAGCACTTCGTAGAAGGGCTTGAAGATACCTGCCAGCATGTCGCGGATGGAGTCGTTGTCTTCCACTATCAGGATTTTTGCATCCGGGAGTCGTTTGATGGGAGCACTCTCTTCCAGCTCTGCCTTGAGCAGGGCATCGTTTTCCGGTTTGGGAATTTCTATTTGTTGCACACTGTCTGCATTCTTGTTTATTTGCTCTTCGTCAAACTGTGCGTTCCCCAATTGCAGGTTTACGATGAAGCTGGTGCCTTTGCCCAATTCGCTTTCCACACGGATGGTGCCGTGATGGAGTTCCACGATACCCTTTGTCAATGCCAGGCCGATGCCCGTACCCGTCTTGCTTGCATCCGTAGAGTCCGTCTGGTCTATTTGGTAGAAGCGGTCGAATATCTTGTCCACTTCCCGGGCATCTATGCCGCTGCCGGTATCGGTCACGCGGATGACGGCATTGCTGCCTTCGGTCTTGATGCCGAGGGTGATGCTGTCTTCCGCCTTGGTATGCTTGACGGCGTTGGACAGCAGGTTGTTGATTACTTTCTGCATCTGTTTTTGGTCATACCATACTTCGAGGCTGTCTGTTTCCTTCTCGAAGCGGAGGCTGATTTGTTTGGCGCTGGCATATTCCAGGAAAAGCAGATAGTTCTCGTATAGGAAGTTCACGATGTTGTGCGGACTGACCTTTATCTTCATGTGCCCTTGTTCCTGCTTGCGGAAGTCGAGCAGTTCGGTGATGAGTTCCCGTAGCTGTATGCTGTTCTTGTAGATGCCCAATACCTTGTTATATATGGCAGGCGTGAAGTTCTGGAGTTGCATCAGCGTTTCCACTTGTGCCACGATGAGCGTCAGCGGGGTGCGGAATTCATGGGAAATATTGGTGAAGAAACGCAGCTTCGACTGGTTCAGGGCCTCTACGTCGCGGATGTGCTTCTGTTCGTACTTCAGCGATTCGCGCAGCTTGATTCTCGACTTGTAGGTACGCACTAGATACCAGAGCAGGATTCCCGTCACTATCAGGTAAATAAGATAGGCAAGGGGAGTCTTGTAGTAGGGAGGCAACACGTGAATGGTCAGGCGGACTTGCGGACAAAGGCTCTCGTCTTTTCCGTTGGGCCTTATAATCAACTTATAGGTTCCGGCGTTCAGGTTGGTATAGGTGATGTTGTGCAATCCACGGGCACTGTTCCAGTCGTTGGAGAAGCCTTCCAGCTTATAGATGATGTCGTCTTTGTTGGCGGCTACATAGTTGGAAGTGGCGAACTCTATGCTGAACATGGACTGATTGGCGTTGAGCGTAATCTCGGGGGTGCAGTACAAGGCTTGTTGCAGGATGCCGGTCTCATCTCCCACTTGTATTTCCGTTCCGTTCACAATGAGGCGGGAGAGGATGATTTTGTAGGGCTTCGGCGTGAAGTTCAGCTCCATTTCATGGAAGGAAATCATTCCCTGCGTGCCTCCCAGGAATATCTCTCCGTCACGGGTCACGCAAAGGGCATTCTCGTTGACGGCAGTCGTCGGGAAACCGTTTTCGGCGCTGTAGTTTATGAATGCCTTTTGCCGGTAGTCGAAGATGGAGAACCCTTCGTTGGTGATGAGCAGCAGTTTGCCGCTGGTGGGAGATTCCCGGGTTTCATAGATGCAGTCGCTGGAAAGGCCGTTTTTCGCCTGGTCAAAGTTCTCGAAGTCGTTGCTTGCAGGATGATATAAGTCCAGCCCGCTGCCCGAGGTGGCGAACCACAGATTGCCCTTGCTGTCTTGGGTAATGTTGTTTACATTGTTGTTGCTGATACTGTGCGGGTCGGCAGCGTCATGCCGGTAGTTGGTCAGTTCGTTCGTATCGAAGCGGTAGCTGAACACACCTTCGCCCGTGGCTGCAATCCAGAGTGTGCCATTGTTGTCAAAGGTAATGTCTGCCACCATCTTGATTTTTTTGCCTTCTTTACTGTCTTGGAACAATAGCCGGCATTTCCCGTCAGCCGGATCGAAAAGGCAGATGCCGTTTTGGGTGGCTATCACCAGTTGGTCTTGGTAGGGGGCGATGTCACGGATGATGTCCGACGGCAGTGTTTCCGGATCATTGACTTCCATGCGGTAGTGTGTGAAGCGTCCCGAACGTATGTCCAGCTTGTTCAGTCCTCCCAGATGTGTTCCTATCCAGATGACATCTTTGGCTGCATCGTAGTAGAGGGCTTTGATATTGTTGTGTGAGATGCTGTTCGGGCTGTCTTCCGGGCGGAACCATTTGAACTCACGGGTACGGCGGTTGTAATAGTTCAGTCCGCCCCCTTCGGTGCCAATCCACAGATTGCCGTCCTTGTCTTCTATGGTGCGGCCTACAACCGGATTGCTCAGCCCCTTCTTTTCGATGGGCGAATACATATAGCGGCTGTATATCTCGTACTCGGGGTTGAAATAGTTGACGCCGCCAAAGTAGGTCCCCAGCCACAGCGTTCCTTGGTTGTCCTTCACAATGCACCAGATGGAAGAGTGTGTCAGTCCGTCGTTCTGGGCATCACTGGCAGTATGGTTCTGGAAGAGTCCCGTACTTTTGTCATAGCGGTTCAACCCGTTGAATGTTCCAATCCAGATGTTTCCCAGATTGTCTTCACAGCAGGCTCTCACGAAGTTGGAAGAGATACTGCATGGATTCTTTGCGTCATACTCAAAGACTTCGATTTCCCCGTCGGCCTTTACATGGTGCAGCCCTTCTTCCCAGCTGCCAATCCATAACTCGCCTTCGCTGTCTTGGTATATGCTGGTGATGTTGCCTTTCAGGATGGGGTGGGTCAGCTCGTTCTTGTCCAGTTGCAGGCGGTATGCTCCGTCGGTGGTCGTTCCAATCCACATTTGTCCTTTGTCCAGATGCATACAGCAGATTTCCAGACTTTTTCCGGGAAGCTGGTAATAGAGGTCAAAGTTCCCGGTCTGCTCGTTATAGCGGTAGATTTCATTCTGTTTTCCGATGAAAAGGGCCTCTTTGTAATATATGCTGTGTACATTTCCTTGCAGCAGGGTGGTGAATCTTTGGGTGGCGAGATTGAACTCGGCTACTCCTTCCGTACAGAGCAGGTAGATTTTTCCGTTACGGTTGCCGGCCATGCGCAGCACGGTGTTGCAGAAAAGGCTGTAAGGGTCGTTCTTCTGCAGCTTGTAAGTTTGTATGTCTTCTCCGTCATAACGGTTCAAGCCTTCTCGGGTTCCAATCCATAAGACACCGTTTTCATCGATGTAAAGGCTGTTCACGGAGAATTGTGACAGACCGTCGTCGGTTGTCAGATGGTTGAAGGTGATGTTTTGACCTTGCAGGGTTGTGGCAACCATGCTCAGTAATACAAGAAGCAGCCGGATGGTAGACTTTCGCACTTTTTCTGGTGGTTTTTAAGGTTTCAGTTACAAATATAGGTATATTTTATGCAAGACTTCTTATTTATCCGGAGCTTTTTGAGGTTATGTCCGTTTAAATGTATAATTTTGGATGCTCGGTGAACCATACTTGCCTTTTGGCATAAGGCAAAAGAGCATTTTTGTAAACTAATTAATCCATAAATTGTCATGAAAGACCTTTTATCTATTGTATCTCATTTTCGACTGAAAGGTACGGTCGTTGAAATCAAGCCCTTAGGTGCCGGACTAATTAACGACACGTACAAAGTGACCACCTCCGAGGCCGATGCTCCGGATTATGTATTGCAGCGTATCAACCATGCCATCTTCCAGAATGTGGAGATGCTGCAGGCCAATATCGGGTCAGTGACCGGACATATACGCAAGAAACTGGAAGAAAAGGGCGAATCCGACATCGAGCGGAAAGTGCTTCATTTCGTTCCCGGGGCGGATGGAAAAACCTATTGGCATGACGGTGAGAGCTACTGGCGCGTGATGACCTTCATTCCCCGTGCCAAGACTTACGAAACTGTAAATCCTGAATATTCCTACTATGCAGGAGCGGCCTTTGGCAATTTCCAGGCTATGCTTGCCGACATTCCGGATACACTGGGCGAGACTATTCCCGATTTCCACAACATGGAGTTCCGCTTGAAGCAATTGCGTGAGGCGGTGGCAGCCGATGCGGCCGGACGGGTGAAGGAAGTGCAGTATTTTCTGGATGAAATAGAGAAGCGTGCCGAGGAAATGTGCAAGGCAGAGCGCTTGCACCGTGAAGGCAAGTTGCCCAAGCGCGTCTGCCACTGTGATACGAAAGTGAACAACATGATGTTCGACGAAGACGGTACGGTGCTCTGTGTCATCGACCTGGACACGGTGATGCCCAGCTTCATCTTCTCCGATTATGGCGATTTCCTCCGCTCGGGTGCCAACACGGGGTTGGAAGACGACAAGAACCTGGACAATGTGAACTTCAATATGGAAATATTCCAGGCATTCACCAAGGGTTATCTGGAGTCGGCCAAGTCCTTCCTGCTTCCGGTAGAGGTGGAGAACCTGCCGTATGCGGCTGCCTTGTTCCCGTATATGCAGTGCGTACGCTTCCTGGCAGATTATATCAACGGTGATACTTACTATAAGATTCAGTATCCGGAGCATAACCTCGTCCGTACCAAAGCTCAGTTCAAACTGTTGCAGAGCGTGGAGGAACATACACCGGAGATGAAAAAGTTCATTGACTCATGTATCTGAAAAAGTATCTGATGATGATAGCGGCCGCCCTTTGCATGCTGCCGCTGTCTGCAATTAATCCCCAAAATAGTAAAATGAAAGAATTGAATGTAAAGAAGGTGAGTGTGGCCAACATACCGGTGGAATCGGTTCCTGCCCTTCTGGATAAAGAGAAAGTGGCTTTTCAGCCTGTCAATACGGTGAACTGGGCAGACTATCCTTACTGTCCTGATGTGGAGTTCCGCATAGCCCATACCTCCGATGCCATCCTGCTCCATTTCAAGGTAAAGGAAGGCAGTGTGGCTGCGGTTGCCGGACACGACAACGGCCCGGTGTGGGAAGACGCTTGTGTGGAGTTCTTCTCCGTGCCTGCCGCCGACGGAGTGTACTACAACATGGAGTGCAATTGCACCGGAACTTTGCTCATCGGCGCCGGTGCCGGTCGCGACGGTCGTCGGCATGCCCCGCAAGAAGTGCTCGACAAGGTGCAGCGCTGGGCTTCTTTGGGTCGCGAATCGTTCGCGGAAAGAGTAGGAGAGTGCAGTTGGGAAGTGGCTCTGGTCATCCCTTATTCCGCTTTCTTCCTGCACCGCATCACTTCATTGGATGGCCAGACCATTCGTGCCAACTTCTATAAGTGTGGTGACAAGCTTCAGACCCCCCACTTCCTTTCCTGGAATCCGATTGAACTGGAGAAGCCGAACTTCCATTGTCCGGAGTTCTTCGGTGCACTGCATTTCGAGTAATCATAACGTGAATTCGGCGAATTAGCAGAGCATCTGAATTCGTCGAATTCACGTTGATTAGACTTGTTTTGTCCTGACATTTTCGGTCAATTAATACTTTGCTCTCGGATTTAATGGCTATTTTTGCCAAAAGTCTATAGAGATGAAGTTCCAAGAAACAATAAAAAAATGCGCGAGGAGCATAACATGCTTCAAAGGCAAGTTGCAGCAGCTCTGAATATTGATACTGCGCTCTGAATGACAGATACCGATAATATAAAATAAATAAGAGAACATACTTAAGAGCCTTAACCATGCAGGAATATTTTTTATGCCATATACTGAAATTTTATCCGTGCATTCTATTTACATTATACAGAGTTGGTTGCCTTTGCACCACGAAAGATTAAATCAATGGAACAATTACAAGTAATTCAAAGCAAGATATATGAAATCAGAGGTCAGAAAGTAATGCTTGACTTCGACCTTGCAGAAATGTACCAAGTAGAAACTCGTGTACTTAACCAAGCAGTCAAGCGTAACATAGAACGCTTTCCTAAAGACTTTATGTTTCAACTTACATTAGAGGAATGGGACTCTATCTCATCACAATTTGTGATGACATCACGAATGAAACGACCTAAGTCCGCTATGCCACTGGCTTTTACAGAGCATGGAGTAGTAATGCTTTCAAGTGTACTAAGAAGTGATATTGCCATTCAAACAAGTGTTTTGGTTGTACGTGCTTTTGTTGCCATGAGACAACTGATTACAGCAGCCCCACAAATAGACAGAGTAGGACAATTGGAACAACAAATGAAAGAGTTGAAAGACTACATAGAAGAAGTGTTCGCCGATTACAACGATATTAATGACGATACGCGGATGCAGTTGGAACTCATTAATCAAACATTGGCAGAACTGCAAGCCAAGAAGAAACTGGAAGAAAAACCACGCAGAAGAATCGGATTTATACAGCATGATGAATAAATGTTTAATCGCTAAATACAGAATAAGTATGTCGCCATAATTAGCTTATACTATCTGTCATTAGCTTCGCTCAAAACCTCTTCTGATTATTTCATTAAGGTATAGTCAGAGCGTAGCGAAGAATCTCTTCTCTGCGTATTCATAAAGAGAGTAGATTCTTCACTACGTTCCCTTAGACAGATACAATAATATAAAATAAATAAGAGAACATACTTAGAATATGAGAAATTACATCTGTAGGAGCGTTTAAAGCAATGGGAGCAAGAAGGAAAGAAAAGAAAAGAAAGTTTGCAAACCTGCCCTCACCACCCTCACCCCTTTCCCGAAACGCCCTGTTCATCGGCATTGCGGTGGTGAGTGAGAGCAAATAAAAAGGGTGAGGGCAAAATTTGCCCTCACCCTTTCGGCTTTATCCTGTTGCTTACTATCACTCCCCTCAAGACGCACGGGCTTTCGTCCATCTCTCCCCCGTCCTTTATTGAGAAAAGCATATATATTTCTTGTGCCAAACGCAGTGTATTGACAACGGCTCACCTTAGTGGTCTGCTTTGTTCACCTAAGTGAGCTGATTTGTTCACCTTAGTGGTCTGACTTGTTCACTATAGTGGAGCATTGGCAAATCAAAAGGTTTCTCGGGAGAAACACGTATGCGGAACACAAAGAAACCCTGTACAGCACACGATGAATATGGTTCAAACGGGAATGCATCCTTTGAAAAAAACACGACCGGACAAGGATAAGCTAAACAAAAAACATTATTTTTGCAGTATATCAAGCTGCAAACTGCATGAGAAAACGAACCATAGCCCTCATAGCCATACTGACCGCACTATTGGCAGCCTGCACAGAAACGACAGGCTACAATACAACATTGGTACAAGCAGACTCGCTGATGGCATCGCATCCGGACAGCGCACTGCACATGCTGCAAGGCATCCCAGCCGAGAGCCTGAAAACAAAAGCAGACCGTGCCTACCATGCACTGCTGCTGACGCAGGCACGGGACAAGAATTACATAGTGCAGACGGATGATTCACTGATACGAATAGCCGTGCGCTACTATGACTCCATGAGAGACAATAGAATGCAGGCGCGAGTCTACTACCTTTGGGGCAGTGTTTGCAGAGACAAGAATAGGCAGACAGAAGCTATAGAAAAATACATCAGAGCGACCGATTTAGCACAAAAAGCAGGAGACGAAGTACTGCTGGGACGAATATACGCCAATGCGGGCTATATTTATTACCTGCAGAAATTCTATGCAAAAGCAGATTCCATTTATCGGCAAGCCGAGCAAATCAGTATCCGGCTGAAAGATACTTCCCTGCAGATTTCAAGTCTCGCCATGCAAGGAAACATACAACTTTACCAAAAAAAATATCAGCAAGCAGAAAAGAAACTGCTACAGGCAGAATCTCTTTTGAAAGAAGTCAGACAAGATGCCATAAAAGCAAACGTTTTTTCAGCTCTGGGCGCACTGTATGTCAGAACCGGAGAGAGCACAAAAGCACTGCGATATGCCAAGCAAAACTTCAAGCTACAAAAAGACACCCTGCACTGTTACCGTACCTTCTTGGAATTAGGAGATGCCTATTATCAAGCAGGGCAATATGACTCTGCCACCATATATATAAGGAAAAGCCTCGCATCCTCAAGCTATAGCACCAAAGAAGCAGCCTATATGCGACTGGCCGATATAGCAAGAGCACAAGGCGACATTTCCCGGTCTCTCAATATGGAACAGCTATATTCGACCTATAAGGACAGCGCAAACTTATCTCAGCAGAGAACCGGAATCATCGAAACAGAGCAGACCATAGAGATGCTACACCAACAGACACTGTACGAATCTTATCTGAAAGAATATCGCTACTACATTCTCTGTTCGATACTCATAGGCATTGGAAGCATTTATCTATTGTGGAAACGTTATCTCAAGAAATTCCATCAGCAAAGACAAAAAGCTCTTTTAAAAGAAAAAGAACTACGCAGACAATACCTTTCTGTGAAAGAAGAAACGAAACAAAAAGAGGAACAAATAGCCGCCCTGCAACAAAAAATAATACAACAGTATATTGACGAAGTTCAAAAGGAACAAATGCAAAAGGAATTGGAGAAATTGAATAAACAACACATTGTACTACTAAAAAAGGTGTTAGAATATTCGGATGTCTACAACAAAATGAAGAAAATCATTTCGGACTGTAAGGAACACGGAATCTCTAAGGTGACATTGACAGACGATGAATGGATTAGATTTATGGCAGAAATAGAGAAAACGGGCATCCTCTCAAAACTGGCTGTTGAATATAAATTCAGTAAAAACGAAACCCGTTATTGCTATCTACTATTTACTGACTTCTCCATCAAAGAAAGAATGCAGATTCTGAAGATTGCCCATGCTACCCTCTACCGGACTGAGCAGAGAATTTGCAAGAAGATGAATGTCCCTTATCAGGCAAATGAATTACAAAAACTGCTAAAAAGCATAATAAACAGTACTCTTACTGATGTATGAGACATGTCTCATGCAAAAATGAGACAATTCACATCAAAAGTGAGACATGCTTTTTTGTGCAATAGATGAAAATTGCGCTAACTTTGCCATAAACAAAAAAACAAAAAGCATGAAACGAATCTTGTATCTTACCGCTTTAATCGTATTCTTTATAATAATGAGTACAGCAATATCCAACGCCAAAGAGCCTGCTAATAATGATGGAGAAATTACACTCACTGCGACCAAAGATGACACGAGACATATAGGACATGAACAAGATGTAGAACCGGACAAAGCCGGGACTCCACGCAGTATCATTGTTCAGCCGGCCTATGCTTACCTATATAATAATGTGGTAAATGTTAGTTTCAATGAAAACATTGCAGTTGTCAATGTCACTATCACCAATGAATCTACCGGTGAAACGGTCTATTCAGAAACACACAGCAGTCCTGCTGCCCTCAATATAGACCTGAACGGCGAAAGCTCCGGTAACTATCTCATTGAGATAGAAGCGGACGACACTTATTTGCAGGGAACATTCTCTTTATAACTCTAACACCCAAAAAGCGAATCACTCATGACCGCAGTTGACAACACCGGCACCGTTCTTTATCACTATCTACGGGCACTATCCGTAAAAGTGAGCCGGAGCACCGTGCATCGTCTGCTCGACACCCCTGTAGGCAGCAGCATGCGGGGTATCAGCGATGCGCTCGATGCGTTGCACATAAAGAACGAGGTGTATCAACTGCCACCGTCACCCGACTACTTCGCGCAATTGGAAGCTCCCTTCATCACTATGATGCAAGTGGACGCGAATCCGTTCCGCGTAGTGACGAAAAAGGACGATTTCATCGTGGAATTCGGGAATTCGGAGCGCGTCGGGGTGGACATCTTTTTGAAACGGTGGACGGGCTGTGTGCTATTAGGATCCACTACGTCAACCACTACATCAGAGGCTCATTGCCGCTGGAAGAACATCGCCTACTATTTGTCGAAGTATAAGATTGTCGCGGCTATCCTGTTGGCAATAATCTTGGGGATGGCAAGCGCAGGACAGTACAACAGTGAGTCTACTTTCATCTCTTACGTGGGAACCCTGGCTTTCGGCATGCTTGTCTCCGTAGCCATCCTCTACAAGGAACAGATCAACGACAGGTTCCTGGAACAGTTCTGCCACATTGGTAAGGCGGTGGATTGCAATGAGGTACTTCATTCCAAAGGGGCAAGTATCGCAGGAGTAGGGTTGGGTGAACTTTCGTTGCTCTATTTTGCCACGCACTTCCTTTACTGTGTACTGTGCCCGAAGAAATTCTGCGGAATAGCTTTCCTTTGTTGCACAATAGCCCTTTGCTTCACCCTATACTCCGTTATTTATCAGCTGTTCATTGTCCGAAAAGGGTGTATGCTCTGCATGCTGGTGAACATCACTATATGGGTAAGTGCTGTCATACTTTATGGAAACATTCATAACTCGGTATTGCGCATCTCCCTAACCGATTTATCCATACTGGCAACTACCGGATGCGTTTGCCTGATAGCAGGAATTTCACTAAAATCCTTGTACAAAGACTACAAAGAAAAAATAACATTGCAACAGCGGATGGCACGTTTCCTAAGTCCCGAAGTCTTTCAAAGATTACTGCCGCTCGAAGCACATATAGAAGAACCGATACCTGCAAACATTGCTTTGCAAAGTCGAAGAGAAAACAGCAGGCTTATGATTGTAACCAATCCTAACTGCGGAAATTGCGCCAAGATGTACCCTCAAATCAAAGAATTGTCATCGACTGTTCCTATATCATTGATACTATTAACTTTTCCAAACGACCGACTTGGTGAATACATCGCACAAACCGTCATTGCAGCTTATCTATCAGAAGGCTGGCAAAAAGCCATGTCTCTGCTTGAAGAATGGTACCGGAACAGACGGATGAGCGAAGCAGACAAATACCCTGTCACCCCCGAAGCTGAACGGATGTGGAAGGAACAGCAGAAATATTGCCGGAAGCAAAAGATTGGTAAAACTCCTGTTTCAATAGCAATGGGCTATTATGTACCTGAAGTGTATTCATTGGATGAATTGAAATATGTATTGACATAAAGATATTGGTTTCGCGAACCAACCCGTTCAGGAAACTCCTGAACGAGTAATTTTACTAATTAAAATCTTATATTGTATGAAAAAAGAATTTTTGAAATATCAAGTTTCCAAAGAAGCTATGAATGAGCTTAAAGGAGGAAAACTGCAAAGATGCCATTGTGGAGGTACTACTAATCAAGACTTCATCACATCGGCTGATACTTATGATGAGCTTGAAAAACAAGTAGGTAGTATCTGTGGAGATGCCGGTTGGGCATGTACTCCGGTTTAGGTGTATTGTAATAACCATAGGTTGAGCAATAGGCATTTTCTTTTGCTCAACCTATGACAAAATGAATGATTATGAACTTCAGATATTTCTACATACTATTATTGCTCACTTTCTTCCCAAGTGTCTCTGCACAAAAAGCGGTAATAACGTTCATTGCCGACAAAGATTGCGAGATAATTACTTATGCGCCTATAGATGGTGAGTATAACACTAAAATTCCCTCATCAAGATTGGCGACCACTAAAAATCAGTTAGTAACTTATACTACTGAGATTTCATCATACACATTCGTATACTGCCAGTTTCCACAATATCAGAAGTCATGTGATATCATTCTGTTCCCCAACGATTCCGTTCAGATATCAATATCCGAATCAGGCATCAAGTTTCAAGGCAACAACCATGCCGGACAGCAATATTTCTATGACAATGCAAGAAAAAAGCCTTTCTTGGAAAAGTCCTTGAAAATGCAACAGATAGCCATTGAATACATTGAACAAAAAAGGAGTATACATAGCATTATACCTGCAATTATCGACTCTTTACATCTGGCCGCACATATAGAGGACATAGAAAAATTGCCATTAACATCAAATACCACTCCAGAATTCGCCAAAGTACTTAAAGCCGAAAGAGAAATGTTCTATTATGGCAATATCATGGACTTGATAGGTTATCTTCGCCAATCCTCAAAAAAATATGAGCATATTGCCAAAGACAGTTTGGAAATAGAAGAAATAGCAAATGGCATATTTCAAAAATATCCTTTGAAATATGAATACCTAAAATATAGTTCACTGATATATATCCTAAAATATATATCCTACTACTATAATGACAAAGAGTGCCCGGAAGGTTATGATCCGGAAACTTTCGGACCTTATAAGGCGTATTTGTATGCACCTGAAGACATGCAGCCCGGATTGCTGGGAGGGGCTTGCATGGTACAGTTGAAATACAACTCCGGAGAAATGAACTTGAGCAAACTGAAAAAGTTCTTCAACGAGAAGTTTCCCAAGAGTGAATATGCAGCCATTATAAACCAAAGAGTCCAAGAAGAAACTGATTCAAGTAATGAAACTACAGACAATTCATATTTCATTAAGGAAAGAATAGACTCTTTATCCCAACTCAGGGATATAAAAGAGCTCAAAGGGAAATACTTGTTCATTGATTTGTGGGCAAGCTGGTGCATGCCGTGCAGAGCAGAGTTCAGCCACAAAAGCAAGTTGGAAGAATTGCTGAATGCCTATGGCAATATAGCTACAGTATACATTTCCATTGATGATGAAAAGCAGGAGAAAGCATGGTTGAACTGCGTCAAATATTACAAGCTGGAAGGTTACCACTTAAGAGCGACTTTTGCTTTACAAGAAGACATCAAGAAAAACATATATGGAAAGGAGCAATTTGAGATTCCAAGATACTTACTGATTGGGCCGGAGGGAAAGATTATTAATAATGACCTGCCGCGTCCGAGCGAGTATCCCCAACTTAAAGAGGCGTTAGGGCTGGTTATAAAGTGATATCACTAAACAGGGAGGGAATATAGCAAGAAAACAATGCGTAATTTAATTATTCTGTGCCAACTTACTATTTTATCATTGTCATATAGTACTCGGGGTGATGTTCCTAAAAAGAACTTTACCGTTTTCGTTACTGTAGATAGTACACTGTGCGTTCCGGAACAACATATATATTTATACTATTTCCGACACAACGAATGCAATATTGAATATTCTGCACAAGTGTCTGCCGGCTGCAATACCATTTGCTTACAAGGATACGTGCCGGAGCAGGAAGGGGTTTCTCTTTTGTTTGAGAGGCAAGGCCCGGGCACTGTGAATATGGTCGCAACTCCGGGTGATAAGAGGGAAATGAATAACCGGAAAAAGGAAGCAAGCCTCCTCAGCAAAGATATGGCCAAAGAAAACTTGAATATAAACGGTAGATATGCCCTTTGGAATCTGCAAGTCAGCAACCAAGACAACGCCCCCGTCGTGTTGCCCCTTTCTACCGGAAAATACATCCTATTAGACAGTCTGATTACCCGATGAAATCTTTCCCCCACTACTCCCAGCACGACGTGATGGACTGCGGCCCCACCTGCCTGCGCATGGTCTCCGCTTTCTATGGCAAGCGCTATTCATTGGAAGGGTTGAGGGAGAAATCATTCATCACCCGCGAAGGGGTTTCCATGCTGGGCATCAGCGAAGCCGCAGAAAAGATTGGATTTCGGAGCATCTGTGTACAAGTGAGCTACGAGATGCTGACGGAAGCTCCTCTGCCTTGCATCGTCCACTGGAACCAGCAGCACTTCGTGGTGGTTTACCGGATGAACGACAAGCATGTATGGGTGGCCGACCCCGGGGCAGGCAAGCTGAAGTACACTCGTGAGGAGTTCTGCCGTTGCTGGCTCAGTGCAAAGAAGGACGGAGAAGATACGGGAGTGGCACTGTTGCTGGAACCTACACCGGAATTCTATGCACAAGAGGATGAGGGGGAAAAGACAGACTATAAAGGCTTCGGTTTCCTCTATTCTTACTTGCGCCCCTACAAGCAACTGGTGGGGCAGCTGCTGCTGGGGTTGCTATTAGGCAGCATGATACAACTGATGCTCCCCTTCCTCACGCAGAGCATCGTGGATTTCGGCATCAACAACCGGAACCTCGGATTCATCTATCTGGTACTCATCGCCCAACTGATGCTGTCCTTCAGCAGCAGCGCCGTGGAGTTCATACGCGGATGGATATTGCTGCATCTGGGCACACGCATCAACATCGCCCTGATTTCGGACTTCCTCGTCAAGCTGATGAAGCTCCCCATGGGCTACTTCGACACCAAAATGACGGGCGACATACTGCAGCGCATCAACGACCACACGCGCATACAGAACTTCCTGACCGGAAGCAGCCTCAGCGTAGTGTTCTCCATGTTCAACCTGCTTATTTTCAGTATCGTGCTGTTGCTGTACAACGCCATGATATTCCTTATCTTCATGGGAGGAAGTGCCCTCTACGTGGCTTACGTCTGGCTCTTCATGAAGAAGCGGGCGGAACTGGACCACAAACGCTTTGCCCAGCAGAGCGCCAACCAAAGCTCGGTGGTGCAACTGGTGAACGGCATGCAGGAAATAAAGCTGAGTGCCTGCGAACAGCAGAAACGGTGGGAATGGGAACGTATACAGGCAAGGCTGTTCAAAGTAAACATCAAGAGCCTTGCGCTGCGGCAGTACCAGGACTCGGGAGCGGTGCTGATAAACCAGACCAAGAACATCGTAATCACGGGGCTGGTGGCATCGCTCGTGGTGAAAGGGGAAATGACGCTGGGAATGATGCTCTCCGTGCAGTACATCATCGGGCAACTGAACAGCCCCGTAAACGACCTCATCGCCTTTGCCCGCGACATGCAGGACGCACGCCTCAGCATGAACCGCCTGGGCGAAGTGCGCGACAAACCCGACGAGGAAAACCCCGCCGGAGAACTGATAAGGGAGATACCCGCAGGGAAAGACCTGCGGATAGAAAAACTGAACTTCAAATACGACCCGCTCAGCGAAACGCCTACCTTGGATGGCATCAGTCTGGAAATAGCGTCGGGCAAGCAGACTGCCATCGTAGGCATGAGCGGAAGCGGGAAAACCACGCTGGTGAAGCTGCTATTGGGATTCTATCCGCCTGCAAGCGGACAAATATTTTTAGGAGACACCCCGCTAGACAACTTCAGCATCCGCGAGTGGAGGAAGAAGTGCGGCGTGGTGATGCAGGACGGGTTCATCTTCTCGGACAGCATTGCGGGAAACATCGCTCCCGGCGTGGAACACATCGACAAGGAACGCCTGCGCCATGCGGCGGAAGTGGCGAACATACACGGATTCATCGAAGGACTGCCGCTGGGATACAACACTCGGATAGGGCAGGAGGGGCACGGGCTGAGCCAGGGGCAGAAGCAACGCATCCTCATCGCCCGCGCCGTGTACAAGAATCCGGAGTTCATCTTCTTCGACGAAGCCACCAACGCCCTGGATGCCAACAACGAGCGCATCATCATGGAGAACCTGCAGCGCTTCTTCGAGGGCAGGACATCGGTAGTGGTGGCACACCGCCTGAGCACCGTGCGCAATGCCGACCGGATAGTGGTGATAGAGCAGGGACGGATTGCCGAAACTGGCACGCACGAGGAGCTGACGGCACGGGAAGGAAGGTACTATAGGCTGGTGAAGAATCAACTGGAGCTTTGAGAATGGAAAATGGAAAATTGAAAGCGGAAAATTGGGAATGAAGGATTCGGAAAGGGAGATAGAGTTGCGGAGCGAGGAGGTGCAGGAGATTCTGGCACGACCGCCGCATGCACTGGTGCGGTGGGGCATCACGGTGTTCTTCGTTGTGCTGGCGTTCTTCTTCATAGGAGGGTGTTTCTTTAAATATCCCGACGTGGTAAGCGCACCCGTCACCATCACTACCGAGCACCCGCCGATATGGATGGTGGCGCGGGGAAGCGGGAAGATAAAGGAGGTGTACCGCAAAGACCGGGATTCCGTGTGGGCGGGGAACATCATCGCCGTGCTGGAGAATCCCGCCGTGACGGAAGACGTGCTGCGCCTGAAAAGGCAGCTGGCATCCTTCAACCCGGCAGACAGCGGCGCCTGCACCGGGCTGTTCCCGGAAAAGCTGTCACTGGGCAGCATACAGAACGCCTACGCCTCTTTCCTGAAAAGTCTGACGGACTGCCGCAACTTCCTCTCGCTGAACCTGTACGAACAGAAGATGGAAGCCACCCGCCGAGAGTTGCAGGAATACCGCAACTACATCGCCCACCTGAACAGACAAGCGGAACTGGATGAGGAACAGGTGCGGATAGCATCTACCGTGCACAACCGCGAGAAGAAGCTATTCGACGAGGGGCTGACCGCCCAGTCGGAATACGAGGAAGCCAAACAGGCATTCTTGAACAAGCAGCAGGGGCGGGAACAGCTGATGACCTCGCTCTCGTCGGCCCGGATACAGGAAGCGCAGTTGCAACAGAGTATCATCGAAACGCAGATGGAGCGAAGCCGGGAGTGCAACAACCTGAACATAGCCCTGAAAACCGCCTACAACGAATTGCTGGTAAGCATCAATGATTGGGAGTTGACTTGTCTCTTCGTCAGTCCGGCAAGCGGCATACTCTCGTACAACCACGTCTGGCAGAAGAACCAGGACGTGGGCAGCGGAGACAGGGTGTTCTCCGTGGTGGCCAAAGACCCGGGAAGCATCATCGGGAAAATAAGGCTCCCTGCCGGAGGTTCGGGAAAGGTGACGCCCGGACAGCGGGTAAACATCAGCGTGACTGGCTATCCGTACATGGAATTCGGTTTCCTGACAGGGGAAGTGACGGCCGTCTCGCTGCTGGCGGACGAGGAGAGCACTTATACCGTCACCGTGGGTTTACCCCAGGACTTGTGCACATCCTACGGAAAAAAACTGGAATTCAAAGGGGAACTGACAGGAACGGCGGAGGTGATGACAGACCAAAGGAGTGTGACAGGAAGGTTGATGAGCCCGCTGAGGTATTTGTGGGAGAAGTATTTGTAGGGGAATACGAAAGAGGCACGAACTACGCGAACTCACGAGAAGGAATCTGTTTATTCGTGATTGTCTGCGTGATTCGTGCCCGAAGAAAAGTCTCACTTCACAATTCCTTTGGAATTCCTGATGAAGTTGATGATATTGTGTATCTCGTCGCTCATCGGAACCTGGTCCTCAATCTTCTGCAAGGCATCCTGCACGCTGAAGTTTCCCTGGTATACCAGACGGTATGCATTCACGATATGGCGCAACACACGTTCGGTCGCCTGGTGCTTGTGTTGAAGCACGGCGGCGTTGATGCCGTGGTACTCTGCCGGGTTGCCGTTCATGATGACGTAGGGCGGCACATCCTTGGCGATGCGGCAGCCTGCCTGAATCAGCACCCAACTTCCTATGTGGCAGCATTGGTGCAGAATAACGTTGCTGCTCAGAATGGTGCAGTCGTCTATCTGACATTCTCCGGCTACGGTAGTCTTGATACCCAGTACACAATGGTTGCCTATCTGCACGTCGTGGCAGAGGTGTACACCATCCATCAGGTAGTTTTCATTGCCGATGCGGGTAGCGCTTTCTGCATGGGTGGCACGGCTGATGACCACGTTCTCGCGGATATCGTTGTGCTCGCCGATAACCAGCAGGCTTTCTTCTCCCGTATAGTGGAAGTCTTGTGGTTCGGCACCCAGGATGGCATTATGATGCACCTTGTTCCCTTTTCCCAGGCGGGTGCCGTTCAGGACTTTGGCGCCCGACATGATTATACAGTCATCACCTATTTCCACGTTCCCTTCGATAAATGCAAAGGGCTGGATGGTTACATTCTTGCCGATTTTTGCGGCTGAATCTACATAAGCTAACGGACTTATCATAGTTATCAGTAATTAGTTATGAATTTATTCTCTTCCTCCTCCAAGTGCCTGGTACAGGCTGATGATTGCCTGCATGCGGCTGAAGGTGTCGGACACTTCCGAAAGCTGTGCGCTGAGGTAGGATTGCTCGGCAGACAAGACTTCCAGATAGGTTGACGTGCCTAAGTTAAACAATTCTTTGGTATCTGCCGCAGCTTTTCGGGCTGAATTTACCTGAGTGTTGCGTGAAACAGCCTTGTCTGTCTCCGCTTGGTACTGGTAAAGCGCATTGCTTACTTCGTTACCGGCATTCAGCAGGGCGGTTTGGAACTGTATTTTAGCTTGTTCTTCCTGAGCCTTGGCTTGTTTCAGGCGGGCCATGTTGGCACCGCGATAGAACAAGGGCTGTGTCAGCGAACCGATGGCGGAAGCCAATAGCTTGCCCGGATTGACGATTGCCGATCCTGCGCTGTTGGTCCATCCTGCCGAACCGCTCAACGTAATTTGCGGATAGAAAGCCGCACGTGCGCTATTGGTGTTGTAATAGCTGGCTGCCAGCGACATTTCAGCAGCCTTTACGTCCGGACGGTTTGACAGCAACTGCAAGGGGATACCTACTGAAAATTCCGTAGGCAGCTGTTGCTCTTCCAGCACACCGCGTGCGATGCTCTGTGCCGGTTGGTGCAACATCAGGCAGAGGGCGTTTTCGGTTTCGCGGATGCCCTGGCGTATGTCTGGCAGTGATGCCATGACTTGTGCATAAGCATTGCGGCTCTGTTCTACGGCGGCAGAAGTGGTTCCGTACATGCCGGCGTCCTTCAAGGCCTGCACGGTTTCCAGATTCTTTTTCAGGATGTCGGCGGTACCTTCCGTTATTTGCAGTTGGCGGTCGAGCATCAACAGTGTGTAGTACATGTTGGCTACGTTGGCAATGACCTGCGTCTGTACGGCCTGCTTATAGAACTGTGTCTGTTTCAGAGACGCTTGAGCCTGCCGTTTCGGGTTCAGCAGTTGCCCGAAGAGGTCTATTTGCCAGCTTGCCGTAACCGGCAATGAGTAGGTTTGCGTGGCTTTTCCTTTGTCCCAACTGCTCAC
Organism: Bacteroides sp. L10-4; assembly: GCF_013373675.1. Classification (NCBI taxonomy): domain Bacteria; kingdom Pseudomonadati; phylum Bacteroidota; class Bacteroidia; order Bacteroidales; family Bacteroidaceae; genus Bacteroides; species Bacteroides sp. L10-4. Next base: position 67,889 of record NZ_JABXJH010000003.1, on the reverse strand, counting down.
GGTTCCTTGCGGAGACAAGGCGAGCATCGGAGCATAGGCAAGGCGGGCAGACATCAGTGCGGCTTGTGCCTGCTTTACGTTCAGGGCTGCGCTACGCAGGTCGGCATTGTTGGTGAGTGCTTGCTCGATAAGTGCTTGCAGCTGCGGGTCTGTGAACACTTCTCTCCAGGGCAGGTTACCGAAGTTGGCTGTATCTGCGGACAGCGTATCGTTGACGGATGCCGTATCGCGATACAGTCCGGCAGTTGTGATATCTTCGGGTCTGTCGTATGATTTGTAGATGTGGCAACTGCTCAGTAAGGCAGTAGCACACATCAGGCATATTATCTTTTTCATATCTTTCAAGTTTCCTATTTTGTATATTGTTCGATTTCCGGTTCTGCATCCGAGTTGTCCACGTCTTCCCATTCCATCGGCTTGAATTTCTCCTGCAGGTACTGGAATGCCACGAACAGTGCGGGCACGATGAAGATTTGCAGAATCATGCCGATTAACATGCCGCCGATGGCTGAAGTACCCAGCGTGCGGTTACCGTTGGCACCCGCGCCTGAAGCAAACATCAACGGAAGCAGGCCGACAATCATTGCCAACGATGTCATCAGGATAGGACGCAGACGGGCACCTGCACCCAGCACGGCAGCCCACGTGATGCTCATGCCCATCTTGCGGCGGTCGAGGGCGAACTCTACAATCAAGATGGCGTTTTTGGCCAACAGACCCATCAGCATGATAAGGGCAATCTGCATATAGATGTCGTTGGACATGGTGCCCAGAATCATTTTCAGTGCAGGAATGTTGCCCAATGAACCGATGCCGCTGACAAACAAGAAGCTGCCTAGCAAACCGAACGGCACGGAGAGCAATACGGAGAGCGGAAGGATGTAGCTCTCATATTGCGCGCTCAGCAACAGGTAGACGAACACGAAGCAGAGCACAAAAATCAATCCCGTGGTACTGCCGCTTGTTTCGGCTTCTTCGCGTGCCATACCGCCAAGTTCGTAGGCAAAGCCTGCAGGCAGGTTCTCCTTGGCTACTTCTGCAATGGCTGTCAGTGCCTGGCCGGATGTATAACCGTTGGCGGGAGCTACCATTACCTTCATGGATGTATAAAGGTTGAAACGGCTGATGATATCAGGACCGTATACCTTCTTGATAGATACAAACTGAGTGATGGGAGCCATTTCGTTGCCGTTGCGTACCTTGATACTGGAGAGCGACTCCAGATTCTTGGTTGCGTTCGGTTCTGCCTGAATCATTACACGATACATTTTACCGAAGCTGTTGAAGTTGGAAGCGTAAATACCTCCAAAATATCCCTGCATGGTGCTGAGGATGTCACTCGGGCTGATACCTGCTTTCTTGCAGGCGGCTGCATCGATATCCAGCATATATTGCGGGAAGTTGGGGTTGAAGCTGGTTTTTGCGGAGTTGATTTCCGGACGAGTTTCCAGGGCGGCGGTATAGTTGTTCACCACGTCGAAGAAGTGGTTCAGGTCGCCACCGGTCTTATCCTGCATGTTCAGCTCGATATCACTGGATGCCGAGTACCCCGGAATCATAGGGGGAGCAAAGAACAATACCTGGGCTTCCTTGATGATTTTCTGTGCACGCATAAAGAGTGTAGCGTAGACCACCGTTGAATTCTGCATGGTGGAACGTTCTTCCCAGTTCTTCAGTTTGATGATGAGCGAACCGTAAGAAGGTCCCTGACCTCCGATAAAACTGAAACCTGAGATTACGGTACGCGATTCTACTGCCGGATCGGCTGCAACAAGACTGTCCACACGGTTAAGCACTTCCATGGCACGTTCTTGTGAAGTTCCTGGAGGAAGAGTCACTACTCCCATAATGGTACCGGTATCTTCATTGGGCACCATACCTGTCGGTGTGATATTCATAAAGACTACCAGCAGAATGATGGAGCCTACAACGATACTGCCCGACAGCCACTTCTTTTGTATGAAACGCAATACTTGTTTTTTATATTTGCCAAGAATGTTATCGTAGGAAGCATTGAAAGAGTGCTTGAATTTGTCGGTGGTCATGCCTGCCAGTGCAAGGATGCTGATTACAATCATAACCATACAAAGTATGGGATGATTCTCGAAACTGAATAGCCCGAAAATCATGCCTAAGATAGCAATGATAGTGAAAAGCAGCGTCAGGCTGGGACGCATCATCCGACCAATGGAATCTGCATAACGGGCAATCATGATTTTGCGGGCCTCCTTGGCTGCAACACCCATCCGTTCTTGCACGGTAGTGTCGCTGTTGTGCGGTTTCAGGAAGATGGCGCACAAGGCCGGACTCAGCGTCAAGGCGTTCAGGGCCGAGAAACCGATGGAAATCGCCATGGTAAGACCGAACTGGCGGTAGAACGTACCGGCAGTACCGCCCATGAAGCTTACCGGAACAAACACGGACATCATTACCAAGGTGATGGAGATGATGGCACCGCCCAGTTCGCTCATGGCATCGATGGATGCGGTCCGTGCCGACTTGTATCCTTGATCCAGCTTGGCATGGACACCCTCGACAACGACTATGGCATCATCGACCACAATCGCAATAGCGAGCACCATGGCCGAGAGGGTCAGCAAGTTGATACTGAATCCAATCAGTTTCAATACGAAGAAAGTTGCAATCAAAGCTACCGGGATGGCTATGGAAGGAATCAGTGTAGACCGCATATCCTGCAGGAAGATGTATACTACGATGAATACGAGGATAAATGCCTCGATCAATGTCTTGACAACTTCGTGGATAGAAGCAAACAGGAAGTCGTTGGCACTCTGGGCAATATTGATTTTCAATCCGGAAGGCAGAGTCGTGGAAGCATTGTTAAGTACCTCTTCCAAGTCACTGATGGTTTGTGTGGCATTGGAACCGGCCATCTGGTAAACGATACAGGTCACAGACTTGTGTCCGTTTACCATATTGTTGAAGTTATAAGACAAACGTCCCAGCTCTATGTCCGCTATGTCTTTCAGGCGGAGTACTTCACCGTTTTCAAGTGCCTTGACAACGATATTCTCAAACTCTTCGGGCTGTTGCAGACGTCCTTTGTAGCGGATGGTGTATTGGAAGCTCTGCTTGCCGCGTTCGCCGAACTGGCCGGGAGCCGCCTCTATGTTCTGCTCCGCTAATACGCCGGAAATGTCGTTGGGCACCAATTTGTATTGAGCCATGATGTCCGGTTTCAGCCAGATACGCATGGAGTAGTCCTGACCGAGCACATTGGCATCGCCCACACCGTTTACACGCTTTATTTCCGGAATAAGGTTGATGTTGGCATAGTTCTCTAGAAATTCGATGTTGTACTGGTCGTTCTCATCATAGATGGAGAATACCATCAACATGGAGGTTTGGCGTTTCTGGGTAGTTACGCCGACTCTGGTAACTTCTGCCGGCAACAAGCCTTGTGCCATAGATACACGGTTCTGTACGTTGACCGCAGCCATGTCGGGGTCGGTGCCTTGTTTAAAGTAAATGGATATATCTGCAGAGCCGTTGTTTGCGGCATTGGAGGTCATGTACATCATGTTCTCCACACCATTGATTTGGTCCTCTAACGGTGCAATGACAGAGTTCAATACCGTTTGTGCATTGGCACCCTGATAGGTGGCACGTACCGAAACGGTAGGAGGGGCAATGTCCGGGTATTGTGTGATAGGCAGTGTGGCCAGACCAATGAGTCCCAGGATTACTATCAGGATGGAGATTACCGTTGACAGTACCGGACGGTTTATAAATCTATCTAATTTCATTTCATGAAAAATTAAAGAATTAAAAATTAAAGAATTAAAATGGGATAAGAATCAATGCTGTGCCTGTTGTGAGCAGCTTTTCATTCTCTCAATTTTCATTCTTTTATTGGAATGCCGTTTGAATATTGCCTTCTTTCTGGTCTTTCAGGGCCTTCTGATATTCTGCTTCTTTCTCGGTGGGAGTGATGGGTGTGATACTCTGTCCGTCTTTTAGATTCTGCACGCCTTCGATAACGATTTTCTCGCCTGCTTTCAAGCCGTCTGTTACGTAATAATACTTGCCGTCATTCAGTTTGAATACTTTGATTTCGGTATTCTTTAGGGTGTTGTCCGGCTGTAGGACGAATACGAACTTTTTGTCCTGAATTTCCGTTGTGGCAGATTGTGGTATCATGATGACATTCTCCATTAGATTCGGAAACACGACGTTGCCGGTACTTCCACTACGCAGTACATTGTGCTTGTTGGGGAAAAGAGCACGCATGGTTACAGAACCGGTAGCCTGGTCTATGACTCCGCTGATTGTTTCTACGCGGCCGCTGTCGGCATACATGGTTCCGTCGATGAGCTGCAATTGTACATCCGGCATCTTTTCTAAGATTTCTTTGATGCTGCCGCCTTCACGAATCTGTGACAGGAGTTGGCGTTCGGTCATAGAGAAGTAGGCGTACATTTCGGAGATGTCGGCAACGGTAGTCAGCGGACTGGCTACGGAAGGACTGACCAGGCTACCTACGCGGTAGGGGATGCTACCTACTACACCGTCACTGGGGCTGGTTACACTGGTGTATGACAAGTTGTTCTTGGCATTGACCAACTGGGCATTGGCTTGTGCCAGTTGCGCCTTTGTTTGTGCCAGCTGGTTTTCGGCCATTTGCAAGTCGTAGTCGCTGATGATGTTCTTCTTGTTCAGTTCACGTTTGTTGTTTACAGTCAGTTCTTGTGTGTTTACGGCAGCTTTGGCTGTTTCAACAGCAGCTTTGGCCGAATTTACGGCTGCCTGATACTGTACGGGGTCGATGCTGAACAACACTTGTCCTTTACGCACTGTCGCGCCTTCGTCCACGTGCAATTTTGTGATGAAACCGCTTACCATCGGGCGGATTTCCACATCTTGTTTGCCTTTGATAGTGGCAGGGTAGCTGTTTGTCAGGTTGGCAGTGGTGGTCTTTGCCTCAATCACTGCAAATTCGGGAGTTTTGCCCGTTCCTTTGTCGCCTTGTCCGCAACTGCTAAGCAGTGTCAGGCAACATGCCAATAATACTAATCTACTCTTCATACTCTTTTGTTCTCTGTATAATTTTATATTCTTCTTTTTTCGACTTTTGAAAGGCTGTTTTGTGTGCAATTCATGATTTAGAAAGCAAGGCGGGGAAAAGAAAACTGAATGTAAGTATTCAGTTTTCGTCTACAAAATTATTCTTTTCTTAGTATATAAGGTGTGAAACTCTTCCTTTTTTAACTATGTTTTATACATGGATGAGGGCAACAAGGACATTTTTTGATTAAAATACTGTAAAGCATACCGCTAATTGGTAGATAACCTTTATTTTTGCAGTATGTTAGAACGTAAACGCCATACTAAAATGAAGCCGCTTTTCCGCAGGTTGTTGGGGGGTGTCGGCATAGCTGCCGTGCTGTATTCTTGTGCCAGTGTGGGCCGCATTGAAGGAGGACCTTATGATGAGACTCCTCCGCGTTTTATTTCCGGCACTCCTGCGCCCGGCGCACTCCATTGCAATAAAAATAAACTTTCCATTGAGTTCGACGAATTTATCAAACTTGACAAGCCGAATGAGAAGATTGTAATATCTCCTCCGCAGGTGCAACAGCCCGAAATTAAGTCTAATGGGAAGAAGGTGGTCATCACCCTGCAGGATACATTGAAAGCCAATACCACTTATACATTCGATTTTGGTGATGCCATCCAGGACAATAATGAGGGGAATCCCTTGGAGAATTTCTTCTATTCTTTCTCTACGGGCGACCGTCTCGACTCTATGGCTGTGGCCGGTACAGTACTGAATGCGGCCAATCTTGAACCGGTGAAAGGAATGCTGGTCGGTCTGCATGCCAATCTGGCCGACTCCGCTTTTACCAAACTTCCTTTTGAACGGGTGGGGCGTACGGACAGTCGCGGACGTTTCTCTATCCGTGGAGTGGCTCCCGGCAAGTATCGCATTTATGCCTTGCAGGATGCCGACCAGAATTTTGCCTATTCCCAGCCGACGGAAGTGATAGCTTTCAATGACTCCATCATCATTCCTTCCATGGAAGAGCGCATGCGCCAGGATACGGCTTGGATAGACTCGCTGACAGTAGATACGATTGTAGAACGTCAATATACCCACTACCTTCCGGATGATGTCCTGCTGCGTGCTTTCAAGGAGCTTTCCTTCTCGCAACGTTTCTTGAAGGCCGAACGGTTGACTCCGGAGAAGTTTTCGCTCTATTTCACTGCTCCGGCAGACACGTTGCCTTTATTGAAAGGATTGAACTTTAATGAGGAAGATGCGTTTGTTATAGAACAGCCCACCGGCCGGAACGATACGATTCATTATTGGATAAAGGATTCCTTGCTTTATAAGCAGGATTCCCTGAAAATGAGTATCACCTATTTGTATACGGATAGCTTGAAACAACTGGTGCCCCGTACCGATACTTTGAATGTGCTGGCGAAGTTGACATACGACAAGCAGCAGAAACAGAAACAGGAGGTGAAGGAAAAGGCACAGAAGGAGCGTGAGAAGAAAAAGAAGAAGTTGAAGGAAGGTGAGGTGGAAGAGCCCGAGCCGACGGAATTCCTGGCTGTAGATGTGTATGCCCCTTCTGCAATCGATGTATACGATTATCTTACTCTGTCGTTTACGGAGCCGGTGGCAAGCATAGATACCACCGCTTTCCATCTGAAACTGAAAGTGGACTCGTTGTGGCAGGATATCCCGTTCGACTTTATGCGCGACTCTTTGGATTTGAAGCGCTATAATCTGTTTGCCGAATGGGCACCCGGTGAAAGCTATACATTTGAAGTGGATTCTACTGCTATATGCGGGTTGTACGGGTTGTTCTCCGATAAGATAAAGAAGGACTTCAAGGCCAGGAAACTGGAAGAGTACGGGCAGATATTCTTTAATGTGCATGGAGCGGACTCTCTGGCTTTTGTGGAATTGCTGGACGGTCAGGACAAAGTGCTGCGTACGGTGCCGGTGGTGGATGGGAAAGCCGATTTCTATTTCCTTAATCCGGGCAAATATGGAGCGAGGCTGATAAATGATACGAATGGAAATGGCATCTGGGATACGGGAAACTATACCGAGAAGCGCCAGCCTGAAATGGTTTACTATTATCCGATGGTTCTGGAGCTTAAAGCGAACTTTGATTTGACTCAGGAATGGGATATCAAGGCTAAGCCTCTGGATAGGCAGAAACCGAACGAACTAAAAAAACAAAAACCGGATGAAGACAAGAAAAAGCAAAGCAGGAACAAAAATAACCGTAATGGCAATCGCAACAGCGGTAGGGGCCGTAGCTATTAAGTGGAAGCGGCTGTTTGTTCTGTGGATGGTGGGGATGTGCTGTTTGGGAATCTCCCAGTCTGTTCAAGCCCAGTGTGCCGCCCGAAACGAGGCATTCCAGTCGGGCGAGCACGTGATGTACGACTTATATTTCAACTGGAAATTCATCTGGAAGAAGGTGGGCTTGGCCAGTCTCACCACCAACGCCACGACCTATCATTCCGAGCCGGCCTTTCGCTTCAACTTGCTCAGCGTGGGCAGCAAGAAAACTGACTTCTTCTTCAAGATGCGCGACACGCTGACCTGCTACGTCAGCGACCGGCTGGAGCCGCTTTACTTCCGTAAGGCGGCGGAGGAGGGGAGCCGTCACACGGTAGACGAGGCTTGGTTCTCCTATAAAGACGGTGTAGCCAGTGTGAAACAGCGACGCACCTGGTATAATCCTGTCCGCGAGCCGCAGGAGATGGAGTACAGCGATAGCCGTTGTATTTTCGACATGCTGAGCATCCTGGCCCAGGCTCGTTCCTACGACCCCAAGGATTACAAGGTAGGGCAGAAGATACTCTTCCCCATGGCTACGGGGCGCAGGGTGGAAGAGCAGACGTTGATTTATCGCGGTAAGGAGGACGTCAAGGCGAATAACGACACCGTTTACCGCTGCTTGGTATTTTCTTTCGTAGAGTATAAAAAAGGTAAGGAGAAGGAGGTCATCACCTTCTTTGTGTCCGACGACAGGAACCACCTTCCCATCCGTCTGGACATGTATCTGAACTTCGGTTCGGCCAAGGCGTTCTTCAAGAGTGTCCGGGGCAACCGCTATCCGATGACGTCTGTGATAGGGAAAAAGTAATCTTGTCTCCTTTCCTAAACACACTGGATTCGAAAGTGGCAATCAGTTTTCCTTCCTGGTTGGTGACGTCAATCTGGTAATATCCGGTGGTGCGGCCGATGTAGCGTTCGCGTGCTTCGGCATACAGCACATCGCCCGGTCTGCTACTGCGCAGGAAGGTGATAGTGGATGAAAGAGAGAAAGCCAATACTCCGTGAGAGTTGGCTGCTGCTGCCAGTGCCAGGTCGGCAAGGGTGAAGAGGACGCCACCTTGTGTACGGCCTCCCGCATTGAGATGTTCTGCTGTGATAACCAGGCGTGCCTTGCTGTACCCTTCCTTTATTTCTATCAGTTCTACACCTGCATTCGTGGCGAAACGGTCGTTTTTGAAAAATTCTTGTGCGGTCATGGGGGAGTAATGGTTAATGATTAATGGGTGGAAAACATGTAATTCCGGACACAAAAGTAACGATTTTGGCCATTAATTGAATTATTTAGGCAGGTTAAATCTGTACACTTGCTCTACTTTTGCAGCAGGAAAAATCATAAACTCTTAATAAATAAATCCCTTATTATGAAAACAGTCCTCACTACGTTGGGAATCTCCCTTCTTGTATTGGCAGGTTGCGCAGGCCAAAAGCAGGCTGAAAGCAACTTTATCCAAGAAAACATTGATAATGCTGTGGCTCAGGAGACAATTCAGACAGACATTATCGAAAAATCCGGTAAAATCCTTAATCCCCGCACCATTGATAAGGATGGGAACATTGTCTATGTACCTATCGACGATTGGTGTTCCGGTTTCTTTTCTGGTAATATCTGGCATATGTACGAGCTGACCGGCGACCGGAAGTGGCTGCCGTTAGCAGAGAAGTATACCGAGGATTTGGATTCGGTACAATACCTCACTTGGCATCATGATGTAGGCTTTATGATTGGCTGCAGCTACCTGAACGGATACCGTTTTGCGGGTAAGGAAGAGTACAAACCGGTCATTATACAGACGGCCAAATCCTTGTCTACCCGTTTCCGCCCTGCTGCAGGCGTACTTCAGTCGTGGGATGCAGACAAGGGATGGCAGGCTGAACGTGGCTGGAAATGTCCCGTTATCATTGATAATATGATGAATCTCGAACTGCTGTTCGAAGCTTCCAGACTGTCGGGCGACTCCACTTTTTACAACATAGCCCGGAAGCATGCCGATACGACTATGGCTAACCATTTCCGTGAGGACAACAGCTGCTATCATGTGGTGGATTATGACCCCGAAACCGGTGAAGTCCGTAAGAGACAGACTGCACAAGGTTATGCCGACGAGTCTGCTTGGGCACGTGGACAAGCGTGGGCCTTGTACGGCTACACTATGTGCTATCGCTATACACACGACGCCAGATACTTGGGACAGGCTGAAAAGATTTACAACTTTATCTTCAACAACAAGAATCTTCCGGAAGACTTGGTTCCCTACTGGGATTACGACGCTCCCAATATCCCGAATGAACCTCGTGATGCTTCGTCAGCTGCCTGCACGGCATCCGCCCTTTACGAGCTGAGCACTTATCTGCCGGATAAGGGATACAAGGAAACTGCCGACCGGATTATGGAAAGCCTCGCTTCTCCTTCCTACCGTGCCAAAGTGGGTACCAATGGTAACTTCATCCTGATGCACTCTGTGGGTAGTATTCCCCACGGGGCGGAGATTGATGTACCGCTGAACTATGCCGACTATTACTTCCTGGAAGGATTGATGCGTAAAAAAAATCTGGAAAAATGAAAACTCAATTAAATATTTTGTTAGGTGGTTTAGGCTTGTTCGCCTTGCAGGGTTGTAAAGTCCCGCAAGCGGAACAAGCCGTCCGGCCGAATGTCATTTACGTTTTTCCTGACCAATACCGTAACCAGGCGATGGAGTTCTGGGGTCAGGAAGGTTTTCGCGAGAAAGTGAACTTTCGGAATGACCCGGTGCACACCCCGCGTTTGAATGATTTTGCCCGGGAGTCGGTAGTATTGACATCTGCCATGAGTAACTGCCCGTTGAGCAGCCCCCACCGTGGTTCTCTATTGACGGGAATGTATCCTAATAAGAGTGGTATTCCATTGAATTGCAATTCGAACCGTCCCATCAGCTCCTTGCGTGAGGATGCTGTGTGTGTGAGCGATGTGTTCTGCAATGCCGGATACGACTGCGCCTACTTTGGCAAGCTGCATGCCGATTTCCCTACCCCCAACGACCCCGAACACCCCGGACAGTATGTGGAAGAGCGCGTGCCTGCATGGGATGCCTATACGCCGAAAGAACGTCGTCACGGGTTCAATTACTGGTATTCTTACGGTACCTTCGACGAACACAAGAATCCGCATTACTGGGATACGGAAGGCCGTCGCCACGATCCACGTGAGTGGTCACCGTTACACGAAGCGGACAAGGTGGTGTCTTATCTGAAGAACGAGGGAAATGTACGCGACCCGAAGAAACCTTTCTTCATCATGGTAGGCATGAATCCTCCCCATAGTCCGTACCGTTCTTTGGACGACTGTATGGAGCAGGACTTCAATCTTTATAAGGACCAGCCTCTGGACAGTCTGCTCGTCCGTCCGAATGCCAATCCCAAGATGCCCAAGGCGAAGAGTGCACGCTACTACTTTGCTTCTGTGACGGGTGTTGACCGCGCTTTCGGTCAGATACTTGATGCTCTGAAGGAACTCGGAATGGACAAGAATACCATTGTCGTGTTTGCCTCCGACCATGGAGAGACCATGTGCAGCCAGCATACGGAAGACCCGAAGAATTCCCCATACTCCGAGTCCATGAACGTTCCTTTCCTGGTTCGTTTCCCCGATAAGATTACCCCCCGCGTGGACGACCTGATGCTTTCCTCGCCGGACATCATGCCTACCTTGTTGGGCCTTGCCGGTCTTGCCGACTCCATTCCGGCCGAGGTGCAGGGACGCAATTATGCACCGCTTTTCTTCGATGAAAAGGCAGATATTGTACGTCCTACCGGTGCTCTCTATATTCAGAACTTGGATGGTGAGAAGGATGCGGAAGGTATGGTCTGTTCCTATTTCCCTTCATCGCGCGGCTTTAAATCGGCGCGCTATACGCTAGCGCTCTACATTGACCGCGAAAATCATAAACTGGTCAAAAGTTTGTTGTTTGACGATGAAAAGGACCCGTATCAGATGACTAACCTTGCTTTGGAAGAAAACCAAGAAGTCGTAAAAGACCTTTGCGCAGAGATGGGCAAAGTATTGAAAGAGATTGATGACCCTTGGTATAAGGAAGGTGTCTTGAAGGATATGATACCTTATTGATCGGATACAGGTTATAGATAATTCTCCATGAATTGCTTGAACATTTTTCTGCGACCCGCTTCGACTGATAATGAACTATTTGTCGGAGCGGGTTGTTGGATTCAGAATGGAATAAATTTGCCAATACGTATTTAAGTAAAGGATGGAGATGAAGTACAGACTATGGGCTTGTATTTGTTTTTGCCAATCTAACGAGCATATATCAAAATATGCAATCACTGCAGAATCACCAGATTCTATTGTTCAGACAAAAAAATAGAAGAACAAAAGTGAGAAAAATATGTTCTTTTGTTCTTCTGTCTAAAACTTACCTCAATCTGTATAAATCTGTGGTGAGTTGTGATACATTTGTTATTTATTCAGCTTCCATTCGCTTCCGTCCTTACCGTCCTTAATCTCGAAACCGAGTGCGGTGAGTTCATTACGGATTTTATCGGATGTAGCCCAATCTTTGTTGGCTTTTGCTTTTGAACGCTCTTCCAATAGCATGTCCACTACTTTGCCGAAGGCGGCTTCACGCTCCTCGTTGGAGGCGTTGCCTTCTTGTAATCCTAAGATGTCGAAGCAGAAAAGATAGAAGGTTTCCTTCAATTCTTTCAGGTCTTCGGTTGTGATGGAATCGTTTCCTGCCAGGATATTGTTTACCATCTTGGCGCCGTCGAAGAGGTGGGCGATGACAATCGGTGAGTTCAAGTCATCATTCATGGCTTCGTAACACTTGGCACGCAGAGATTTCACGTCTATGGTAGAGATTGAAGCAGGGGTAATCTTGTCCAGTCCATGTACGGCATCCATCAGTCTTGCCAGCCCTTTTTCAGCGGCTTGTAGAGCTTCATTGCTGAAGTCTACCGTACTGCGGTAGTGGGCTTGCAGGGTGAAGAAGCGAATGGTCATTGGGCTGTAGGCTTGCTCCAGCATGGGGTGTGTGCCTTTGAAGAGCTCTTCCAATGTGATAAAGTTACCATAAGACTTACCCATTTTCTGTCCGTTCACGGTCAGCATATTATTGTGCATCCAATAATGTACCATATCTTCTCCCTGGGAAGCTACGGATTGTGCAATCTCGCATTCGTGATGCGGGAAGATAAGGTCCATACCGCCGCCATGAATGTCGAAGTGCTCGCCCAAGTATTTTTTCCCCATGGCTGTACATTCGGCGTGCCAGCCGGGGAAGCCGTCGCTCCACGGGCTGGGCCAGCGCATGATGTGTTCCGGTTGCGCACATTTCCAGAGGGCAAAGTCTGCGGGGTTGTGTTTCTCGCTCTGTCCGTCCAGTTCGCGGGTGGTGTTGAGAACATCATCCAGGTTGCGTCCGGAGAGCTTGCCGTAGTGATGGTCTTTATTGTATTTTTCTACATCGAAATAAACGGAGCCTTCACTTTCGTAGGCATATCCGTTCTTCAATATCTCCTTTACAAGTTCTATCTGTTCGATGATGTGGCCGCTGGCATGCGGTTCAATGCTGGGCGACAGTACATTCAATGCATCCATTGCCTTGTGGTAGCGGTTGATGTAGTATTGCGCCACTTCCATTGGCTCCAGTTGCTCCAGACGTGCTTTCTTGGCAATCTTGTCCTCTCCTTCGTCGGCATCGTGCTCCAGATGGCCCACGTCGGTAATGTTGCGGACATAGCGCACCTTGTAGCCGATGTGCGTCAGGTAGCGGAACAGCAGGTCGAAAGTGATGGCAGGGCGTGCATGTCCCAAATGCGGGTCACCGTACACGGTCGGTCCGCAGACATACATGCCTACATGCGGTGCATGCAGCGGTACAAACAGCTCTTTTTTTCTATTTAAAGTGTTGTAAATGGTCAGTTGATGTTCCATAACAGTTGATTATTAGTTCTTTTAGGAGTACAAAGGTATAATAAATCTATGAAAATCTATAATGATATTCTGTTTTATAAGAGTAAATGCAGCGGATTTCACCTTCGTTTATTACTTTTGTATCCATGAAGTCAGATAAACGTGTATTGCTTGGCATGAGCGGCGGTACGGATAGTTCCGTGGCCGCCATGAGGTTGCAGGAAGCCGGTTATGAGGTGACTGGCGTGACTTTCCGTTTCTATGAGGCAGGGGATGAAATCGGGTATCTGGAAGATGCACGGGCTCTGGCCCTGAAGCTGGGGATGAAACACATCGCCTATGATGCACGCGAGCTTTTCCGTTCGCGTATTATCCGCTATTTTGTGGAAGAGTATCTGAGAGGGCGTACTCCCGTTCCTTGCACAGTATGCAATAATGAGCTGAAGTGGGCACTGTTGGCTAAAATAGCCGATGAAAAGGGGATTTATTGGATTTCTACCGGACATTATGTGCGTAAAGTCTTGTCCGGAGAAAAGTATTATATAGCTCCTGCTGCAGATAAGGACAAAGACCAGACCTTCTTCCTGTGGGGGTTGAAGCAGGATATTCTGCGGCGTATGTTGCTTCCGATGGGAGATATTACAAAAAATGCGGCGCGCTCGTATGCAGCGGAGCGTGGTTTCGGGCGGGTGGCTGCGAAGAAAGACAGTATAGGTGTGTGCTTTTGCCCTTTGGATTACCGTTCCTTTTTGAAGCGTGAGGTTCCTGAGACACTATTACCCGGTAAAGGTAGATTCGTCGATGAAAAGGGAGATTTCTTGGGATGGCATGAGGGGTATCCGTTTTATACCGTAGGGCAACGTAGGGGCCTGGGCATCCATTTGAACAAAGCTGTTTTTGTGAAAGAGACAAAAGTGGAGACCAATGAAGTCGTTCTAGCCCCGCTTTCTTCTCTCTACAAGCAGGAGATGTGGCTGGGAGAGTGGAACCTGGTGGATAACAGTCGCGTGCTGGGTGCAGACGAGGTTATTGTGAAGATACGCTATCGTAAGCAGGCAAACCACTGTAAGGTAAGTCTCACAGTGGAGGGATTGCTGCATGTCCGCCTGTTAGAGCCGCTGGAATCTATTGCACCGGGGCAGGCAGCGGCTTTCTATGATGAAAGTGGGCTGCTGCTGGGCGGTGGAATTATTTTGTGATAAAATCTGCCTTCATATTTTGTTATTCGTTCAGCTTCAGCATCTCCTCTATATACTCCCTTGTATTGCTGAGCCGGGGTACTTTATGCTGTCCGCCGAGTTTTCCCTTGCTGTCCAGCCAATCGTGGAAAAGGTTGGGACGGGCAATGATGACTTCCAGTGGTTGCAGCGCCAAGTTATTCTGCCTTTTAGCTTCATAGTCGGAGTTCACCTCTTTCAGGGTGTCGTCCAATACTTTGGCGAACTTCTCCAGGCTGTCCGGCATTTGTGCAAACTCTATCAGCCACTGGTGGCGGCATTTGGCATGCTTGTCCATAAACACGGGAGCAGCAGAGTAATCCACTACCTGTGCACCGGTCTCGGCACATGCCCTGGCAAGTCCTCTTTCCGCATTATCCACAATCAGCTCCTCGCCGAACGCGTTGATAAAGTGCTTGGTACGTCCGGTGATGACGAACTTATAGGGATGTTTCGACGTGAACTTCACCGTATCCCCAATCATATATCGCCACAAACCGGCAGAAGTGGAGATTACCATGGCGTAGTTCTTGTTCAGTTCCACCTCTTCGAGGCAGAAAGTGTTCGGATTCTCCTTGCCTACATCTTCCAAGGGAATGAATTCGTAGAAGATTCCGTAGTCGATCATCAACAGCATAGAAGGGTCTGCAGGGTCGTTCTGCGTGCCGAAGTAACCTTCGGATGCGTTGTAAGTCTCTACATAATGCATCTTGCTGCTGCGGATGACATCTTTGTATTGCTCGCGGTAGGGAGTGAAGGCAACGCCGCCGTGGAAGAATACCTCCAAGTTGGGCCATATTTCCTCGAGGCTCTGTTTTCCCGTCTTTTCCAGTATATGCTTGATGAGTACAAGCATCCAGGACGGTACTCCGGAAAGGTTGCTGACATTTGCATGGATGGTTTCGCGGGCTATAGCCTCCATTTTGGGCTCGAAGTGCTCCATCAAGGCCGTTTGTTTGCGGGGTACGCGGACAAAGTTTACCAGCGGGTTGATATTTTCTATGAGGATGGCGGAGAGGTCGCCTACAAGACTGTGGTTGGTGTTCAGGTTGGGAGCGTGGCTGCCTCCAAGGATAAGCCCTTTACCGGAAAAGAAACGACTTTCAGGATTCTGTCCCAGATAGATGGCAACGGCATCCCGGCCTCCCTTGTAATGCGTATCGTGCAAGGACTCCCGGCTGACGGGCAGGAACTTACTCTTGTCGTTGGTGGTACCCGATGATTTGGCAAACCAACGTATTTCCGAAGGCCAAAGCAGATTCTGCTCACCGGCACGCAGGCGGGTTACATAAGGTTTTACTTCTTCGTAAGTTTGTATGGGAAGGCGCTTCTTGAAATCTTCATAAGTACGGATAGAGGCATAGTCGTGCTTCTTTCCCCACTCCGTGTTTGCCGCTGTTCGGACGAGACGTTGCAGTACAAGTTGTTGCAATTCACCTGCATGGCTGGTGTATTGTTCGATTTCTTTCAGACGGGGAGCAAAATATACCTTATTCAGAAACTTTGTAATATTCATCGTTCTTTGTGAAATCTTATTTTAAACCGCAAAAATAATCTTATTTATCGGCATCTCTATCTTTTTTCTCTTTTTTTTCTATCTTTACGGACCTATAGAACAATAATTCAAACAAAAATATCATGAGAATAGGTATTTTGACTTCAGGAGGCGACTGTCCCGGCATCAACGCTACCATTCGCGGTGTATGTAAAACAGCTATCAACCATTATGGAATGGAAGTAATTGGCATTCACAGCGGTTTTCAGGGGCTGCTGACCAAGGATGTGGAGTCGTTTACCGAAAAATCCTTATCCGGTTTGCTGAACTTGGGAGGGACGATGCTCGGTACTTCGCGTGAGAAGCCCTTTAAGAAGAACGGCGTGATGTCCGGCGTGGACAAACCGGCACTGATAGTGCGGAACATCAAAGAGATGGAACTTGATTGTGTAGTTTGCATCGGTGGGAACGGTACGCAGAAGACAGCCGCCAAACTTTCTGCTATGGGGCTGAACATTGTGTCTGTACCTAAAACCATAGACAACGATATCTGGGGAACCGATTTCTCCTTTGGATTTGATTCTGCCGTCAGTATTGCTACGGATGCCATCGACCGGCTGCACAGTACGGCCAGTTCGCACAAACGGGTGATGGTGATTGAGGTGATGGGGCACAAGGCAGGTTGGATAGCCTTATATTCCGGTATGGCAGGTGGTGGTGACGTGATTCTGATTCCGGAGATTCCCTATAATATTCACCGCATAGGAGAAACGATTCTGAATCGGCTGAAGAAAGGAAAGCCTTACTCCATCGTGGTGGTGGCCGAAGGCATACAGACGGACGGGCGGAAGCGTGCGGCCGAATACATCGCTCAGGAGATAGAGTATGAAACGGGTATTGAGACCCGTGAGACTGTGCTGGGTTATATTCAGCGTGGCGGCTCACCCACACCTTTTGACCGTAACCTTTCCACCCGCATGGGAGGACACGCCACGGAGCTCATTGCCAACGGGCAGTTCGGACGGATGATTACCCTGAAAGGCAATGAAATCTCTTCCGCGCCGTTGGAGGAAATAGCCGGCAAGCTGAAGCTGGTGACAGCAGACAATGACTTGGTGGTGCAAGGACGCAGAATGGGAATCTGCTTTGGATAAAGTATGGCTTCCCTTTATTAAAAGTACGGTCTCCCTTTTATTAAAGAAAGCTTCTTGAAAGATTGTGCCGCTCCTGCTCTATAGGAGTCGGCTTTCTTTTACCTTTATATCATCCGGCTTATGTTTTACCGAATGTATGATGTAGAATACTGTGCTTAAAGCCAAAGCAATGTTGATGGCCACAATGGATATGTTTCTGATAGCAATGTCGGTAATGAGAATACGACATAATATAGAGCATAGGATGGCCGGAAAAAGCCATCCTCCAAGTCTTTTCAAGGTCGGTTTAGCTACGTAAATTCGTTTGGAAACAAACAATCCGATAAGGTTTCCGCTCATCGTGAACATAGTAGCAATAGAACAAGAAAACAGCCAATTATACTCTTGGCACAAAAGGAGTGTAGTGAATCCTGCAATGACCAATAGAAAAGATAGCAGGGGGATGATTAATTTTTTATTCATGGCTCTGTACTATTTGTGGAATCTTCAGAAACAGGAACTGTTTCGTCTGTATCGGGCGTCTCGTCAGGAACAGTGGTAGATGATGTGGCAACATCACATGCCCATGTTTGAAAAACTAACCAACCAATAGCAACAACGACTCCTACTCCCATACTGGCTGTTGATGCGGCGGTTGACCATATTATACCTGATAATCCTAAAGCCAAATTGCATCCCCAGTTTTTCGTTTTTGTATTTATTAGTTCAATGCCTTCATAGATTTCGACAACCTCACAAGTTTCATTGGTGTTGTTGATTATTGCTTTGAAAATGGGAATATTATCCTGATCTTTACATATGAATGATGTTTCATTGGTAGTGCTTACTGTTTGATTATATTCTATAATCAAACAACTTTCAATAGTATCGTTCTTTTTGTAGAATGCCATTATGTTATTGGCATCTGTAACATTACGAACCACTATCATGGTTTCATCAGAATTTGGATTGGGACATACAATTTCTTGAGTTGTAATGTCATAGATGTCCGTTGGCTCAAATGGTGTTGTTGGTGATGAGTTTCTAGTCAGAGTTTTTTGCCCCAAATAATCCAATATTTGTTGCTGTAACGTTGAACTGTTTACTTTTTCATAGGTTTTGTACTCTTGAATCTCGTCATTTATGTTCAGGTTGTTTGAACATGAGAACAGGAAACTGCATAAAATGAACAAAAAGGAGGCTTTACTTTTCATAATGTTTTGTTTTTTAAGTTTATTAATAGAAAAAGAATTGTCAATTAAAAAAGCCTATTTTGAATTTTAATAGAAAATTTCCCGTTGCAGACTTATAATTTTTAAATCAATGAAACTTTCAATTTGATAGTGATAGTTTTTATTCGGATTTAAAGTTAATATTTGATGTCTTAATGATTTGCTTACAATATACGGAGAATACATGTAATATACAAACAATGACGTCTTTTTTAAAAAAAATAACACTATTTAGGCTGATCTGTCTTTTGTTTTCGCAAATCGTTTTTTATTCGTGCGTAGGTAATTCGGAAGTATCTTCTGATTCTGTAGTAGGCGATGTTGTGTTCTCCACCGTATGGTTCCGTTCCTTTGCAGTCAGAATCTCCTCCTTGAAAGCCTCGTCTTCTTTGAGTTTCTTCAATGCTATCTGTGCGGCATTCTGTTGTGACTCTTTTTTGGAATAGCCTGTACCTGTACCTGCCGAGAGCCCTTCGATGCGGACTTCGGTGTGGAACATAGGATTGTGCTCTTCGTCAATAAATTGCTCGATAAGCTCGAATGACACCTCCATTTTGTTTTTCTGGCTCCATTCGATGAGTTTTGACTTGAAGTTGACCTCTTTGCGAGACATCTTGTCGAGGTCGATGTAGTTTTGGAAAATCTTCTTTTCCATAAACTGCTTGCAACGGTCGTAGCCCTGGTCCAGATAAATGGCGCCGATGAAGGCTTCGAATGCATTGCCGTACATGTAACTGTTGTGGGACGAGGAGCGGGTAGAGTATTTCACCAGTTTGTCCAGTCCGATTTCCACGGCCAGTTTGTTGAGTGTTTCGCGCTGTACAATTTTAGAGCGGGTGTTGGTAAGGAAACCCTCGCGGCGTCCTTCAAAGTGGCAGTATACAATGTCTCCTACAATAGCGTCCAGGATGGCATCTCCCAAAAATTCAAGCCGTTCGTTATTAACGGGGCGTCCTTTTTCGGAACGCAGGGAGATGGATTTATGCAGCAAAGCCTGCTGGTAAACCTTGATGTCACGTGGGAAGAAGCCGAGAATTCTGTAGAAACAAAAATAAGACTCTCTATCCTTGCGGAACAAGAGCCTTATTTTGTCTATTTGGTTACGTAACACGACCTTATTATTCTGCGTATTTCTTAAATATGACACACGCATTATGACCACCGAATCCAAAAGTATTGGACAAGGCTACGTTCACTTCGCGTTTTTGTGCTTTGTTGAACGTAAAGTTCAGGTCATAGTCGATGTTTTCGTCATTATCACCCTCTTCGTGGTTGATAGTCGGAGGAACAATGCCATTCTTGATGGCGAGGATGCTTGCAATGGATTCTATTGCGCCGGCAGCGCCCAGCAAGTGACCGGTCATGGATTTTGTCGAACTGATGTTCAACTCATACGCATGTTGTCCGAATACCTCTTTGATTGCTTTTGCTTCCGAAATATCACCTACAGGAGTAGATGTACCATGAACATTGATATAATCTACCTCTTCGGGTTTCATTTCTGCATCTTCCAATGCATTGCGCATCACTAATTTGGCTCCCAAACCTTCGGGATGAGAGGCTGTCAGGTGATGAGCGTCGGCAGACATTCCTACGCCGGCAACTTCCGCATAGATTTTGGCACCGCGTGCCTTGGCGTGTTCCAGTTCCTCGAGAACGAGACAACCACCACCTTCACCCATGATGAATCCGTCGCGACTTGCGCTGAACGGACGGGATGCGGTTTCGGGAGAATCGTTGCGGGTTGACAATGCATGCATGGCGTTGAAACCGCCTACACCGCAAGCAGCGATGGCTGCTTCCGAACCACCGGTGACGATGGCATTGGCCTTACCCAGACGGATGAGGTTGAATGCATCGGCAATGGCATTTGTAGAAGTGGCGCATGCAGAACAAGTCGCGTAGTTGGGACCATGGAAACCGTACATGATGGAAATCTGTCCGGCAGCAATGTCCGAAATCATCTTGGGGATGAAGAACGGATTGAACTTGGGACCCATTTCCTTGCCGTTCAAGGCATAGTTGCCTGCTTCTTCTTCGAATGTACGGATACCACCGATACCGGCGCCGAAGATGACACCGATTCTGTTTAAATCCTCATTTTCGACGTCAAGCCCAGAGTCACCTACCGCTTCTTTGGCTACTGCAATGGCATATTGTGTATACAAGTCCATCTTGCGGGCCTCTTTGCGGTCCATATATTTGGTAGCATCGAAGCCTTTCACCTCGCATGCAAACTGAGTCTTGAAAAGTGATGCATCGAAATGAGTAATAAGTCCTGCTCCACTAACCCCATTCACAAGGTTTTCCCAGAATTCGGGAACGCTGTTGCCAATGGGAGTAATGGCGCCAAGACCTGTTACTACAACTCTTTTTAATTCCATGTTATAAACGAATGGATAAGATTACTTAGCGTGTTCTTCGATATAAGATACAGCATCACCTACAGTACCAATCTTTTCAGCCTGGTCGTCGGGGATAGAGATACCGAATTCTTTTTCGAATTCCATGATAAGTTCTACAGTGTCAAGAGAATCAGCTCCCAGGTCGTTGGTGAAGCTAGCTTCGTTAGTAACTTCTGATTCTTCTACGCCCAATTTATCGACAATAATCGCTTTCACTCTTGATGCAATTTCAGACATAACTTTAAGTTTTTAATTAATAATTAGTTTTATTTCTTTAAATTTGCGGTGCAAAGGAATGAATATTTATCATTCCGCGCAAATATTTGATGAATTAAATACATCTTTTTGCACATTTTTCACGGTTTTGTGCAGCATTTGGAGGGGTTATGAGAAGAAATATCGCGGTTTTAGCGTCGGGAAGTGGTACGAATGCCGAGAATATTATCCGTTATTTCCGGGAAAAAGGTTCGGCACGTGTGGCTCTGGTTCTGACTAACCGGCAGAATGCGTTCGTTTTAGAGCGTGCAAAGCGTTTGGGAGTGCCTTGTGTCTGGTTTGCCAAGAGCGATTGGGAAAGTGGAGAGCTTGTTTTGTCGACGCTTCGCGAGTATGATATTGATTTTGTGGTATTGGCAGGATTCCTGGCACGTGTGCCGGACAATATTCTGCATGCTTATCCCAATAAAATGATAAATATACATCCTTCGCTGTTGCCCAAGTTCGGTGGAAAGGGAATGTACGGCGACCGTGTGCACGAGGCGGTGATTGCTTCCGGCGAAAAGGAAAGCGGTATTACCATCCATTATACGAATGAGCATTATGACGAAGGTGGCATTATCTGCCAGCAGAAGTGTCCCGTCCTGCCGGGCGATACGCCGGAGGAGCTGGCGCAGCGCATCCACCGGCTGGAGTATGAATACTATCCGAAGGTGATAGAGAGGTTGGTGTAAAATCTGTCTACCAGCGCTTTATTCATTAAAGTTGGTGCAAAATCATAGTGCGTGGTACGGTAATGGTAAGAGCGGGTTGCATCTCTAAATGTATGTGCTACCTTGGGATATAAGTGTAAGCATCTTTTTCTCTTCGTAGCGGGTAGTCTCCCCGCAATTTTTCAAATTGTTCGGGATGTGTTTTCAGTGCTTCGCTGTCCCTTCTCGGGTCATACATTTGCAGATATGCTTCTGCCGGGCTGCCGGCGGTAATAATCGGGTTCCGGGGTTGGGGGGGAGCGATGCGGTAGTCGGCTTTGATGTGAAAGAAACGGCAAAGGGCATCCAGGGACATACGGGTGGCATTGGCTTTTCCGTCGGCTGAATAACCGGCTATATGGGGAGTTCCAAGGAACACTCTATTTAATAAGGTAAGATTGATATCAGGCTCATTCTCCCATACATCAATGATGGCATCGGAAATCAGTCCGTCTTCTAAGGCATTCAGGAGCGCATTGGTTTCAATCACCTCTCCACGTGAGGTATTGATAATGACGGGACAGCGTTTTAATGACCGGAAGAAAGTATGGTCTGCCAGATGTAATGTCTTGTATGGCCCTTCCTTATATAAAGGTACGTGGAAGGTGAGGATATCACATTCTGCTGCGAGTGCTTGCAAGGAACTGAAATCGCCCTCTCCTTCCTTGTCTTGCCGGGGCAGGTCATTCTTCAGGACGCGCATGCCCAGTTCTTGCCCTACTTGGGCTATTTTGCTACCCACATTGCCTACGCCGATGATGCCTAATGTCAATTCGGACAGTTGTACTCCTTTGAGCTGTTGCAGTAACAGCAGAGCTGATTGCACGTATTGGGCTACGGATGCAGAATTACATCCGGGGGCGTTGGTCCAAGCGATGCCTGCTTCACGGCAATATTCCGTATCTATATGGTCGAAGCCTATGGTAGCGGTGGCAATGAAGCGGACTTTACTGCCTTCCAGCAATTCCTTGTTGCAGCGGGTGCGGGTACGTATAATCAGTGCATCGGCATCTTTTACCAACTCCGGAGTGAAGTCACTGCCGGAAGTATAAATCACGCTGTCGGCTATTTTTTCGATGGCTTCTTTAATGAAAGGTATTTTGTTGTCAACAATGACTCTCATAATGCTGCTGTTCTTTTCGACGATTTTCCATCGTGCGAAGATACGACTAATCCGTCAAAGTGGCTAAGTAATGCCCGGAAAATAATTTGGCTCTTTCCGTTTTAAGTTTGCATTTCTGCCCTCACCGCTCTCACTCTTTTCTTCAACTTCCCTATTCATCGGCATTGCAGGGGTGGGTGAGAGCAATTGAAAAGGGTGAGGGTAAATTTTGCTCTCACCCGTGTTTTCTTCCGTTCCGCATCCTTCTTTCTTCTGTTGCATCCTTTTCATTCTTTCGTTTTACTTTTGGATTCTTCAGCAGCCCACGTTAGTGAGCCGTGATGTTCACTTGAGTGAACTAAACAGCTCACTAGTGTGGTTGAATTGGTTCATAACAGTGGGCCGATGATGAATAAAGTAGTTTTCGGGAAGGAGATAAGGTGTTTGAAGGATAAAGCAATGGGCCAGTACGGATTGGGCAATGGGGATGTGCCCGACTCCGTACTTGGTTTTTGTAACAGACGGCAAGTGATTCTCATTTCAAGTTTTGTACATTGTTGAATTTGTCAGTTAATAAGATTTTAGTTAACAAGTTTACGAAAGAGGTTACTAATTCCTTGAAGATGGAATTATGTGAATGAATTTTTAGATTATTGAAATTCAGTAATAGTTGTTGATGCATTTTAAAAAAAGTGGATGATACCTTTTGCTTATTCTGTAAAATTGGTTATATTTACAAAATATTATTAATATCTTAAAATTAAATGTTATGAAAAGGAAAGAATTTATTGTGCTTGTAATGCTTCCTCTATGGTTGTTCTCTTGCAATCAAGATAATGACTTGTTAGAAAACAACTTTGCTGAGTTGGCTAATTATGATGTGATTGCTGGAAAAGTAACTTCTGAATCAGATGATTTAGGAGATGAAAATGTTATTGGTGTACTTAAGTTTACTTATAAGGGAGAAACTTATGTTTCTGATTGCGTGTTTGGTGATGGGTTTCAAATAAAGGATGAAAGCATCAGAAGTATTTTTGATAAATTAAATAATATTCCTAATGTAGCTATAGAAATAAAGCCGGACTTTTCTGTTGAATTCTATGACTCTAAAGAAGAATTGGATTATGCCTATGAATTGAGAAGGCAGTATCCTCTTACAAGGGCGGAGTTTGCTCCCGATGGCTCATATATAAGAAATTTTGAATTGCGACTTTGGGAACATGCTAAGGGACGTAAGAAAGGTGGAAAGTATACACATTTTTATTCAAATGGTATACAAGGAAATCAGTCTCCTGCTCCTGCAGGATTTAATGAAGCTTACATGACTAGAATAGGATTTAATAATAATATCTCTTCTTGTCAGATGTGGGGAGAAGTGCATATGACTAATTCTATGGGGTGTCAGTCGGGCCAATATAAGAGCGTAAGAGTTACATTCTATGATGGTGATTTTACCGGAAAAACTTTGACTTTTGATGATGTTACCGTGAAGAAAACATATTCAGAAAGAGATTATTTTAGTAGTTTTGGATTCAATGATTTGACAAGCTCTTTCACAATATCATATTATTAAATACAATTGAATGTATTTTTTCTCTAACCATTCAATTTTGAAAGAATTGAATGGTTAGAGAAAAATAGACTATAATGATTTGCTGCTTCCTCGTGCAACTACGCTACGCAATTGATGGCGAAAAAAACCGAATTGTTCTGTGAATTTGCAACCGTATTCTCTTAAAATATTGGGGACAACGATGTTGTCATTTCCATGATAAGTGCAAATGGCAAACTGTAAATTACAATTTTCGAACAAATTCTTGCTTCCTTGCAGGGCGTACCGTTCAGCTCCTTCAATATCCATTTTAATAAAAAGCTGTTTTTTATCTTTATCTTGAAAAAAAGTATCAAGGGTTATTTCTTGTTCTGAATTATTATTACTTACATATTTGGGTATGATACTTACTTTGTCTTTCCAAGGTTCAAAGGTTGCATTTAATGCTTCTATCCATAATGTATCTTGCTCAAAAAGGTATATATGGGAAGCTTTTTCAATGACTTCGAGTGAAGTAAATCCTTCTGCACTTCCGACATCGACAAATGTTTTCCCTTTTACTTCCTCTATACTGTCAAGGTAGTGGTGTGGAGAACGTAAATCTTGCTCCATGGTCAATACACGATAGCATTTTTCAATCTTTTCCACTGGGATATTCTTTTTGAAGTATAAACGGTGTCCTTGCTTGTTTAGGACGTAATGCATTTTTTTTTCTTTATCTTCTTGTACGGGAAATCTCATTTGTTCATATTCTTCTTTGAATTCAAACAAATGTCGTGCGTAGCCGTTTGACTTTATATATTGGTAGTATTTAAGGTTGGGAGAGTCTGCATGGAAGAGTTTGCAAAAACAATAAGGTATTGTTCCATAAATAAATTTCTTAAAAGTGCTTTTTAATGTATTCATAATGAAGGGATAAATTGGATTATAAGTGGCAAAGTTTGCCTTTTTTCGGGAGATGGGCAAATATTTCCCATCTTATTTATTTATTCCGGAGCAAATTTGTCATTTTAATTAAAAAGAATAGGCTGATAAGTTGCTATATGAGGATTATCTTGTACATTTGCAGCTGAAACTTTTTTAGAGATGAGAATAGGATACGACGGAAAACGGGCTGTGCAGAATTTTACGGGATTAGGCAATTACAGCCGGTATGTGGTGCAGTCATTGTCAGCCTTTGCTCCGGAAAACGAGTATTGGCTGTATGCTCCGGTACACCGTGAAAATCAGCAACTCTCGTCGATGGTGGCCGAAAGCCGGGGAACGGTATCGGTACATTATCCGTCTTATTGGCTCTGGAGAGGAATGACTTCGTTGTGGCGTGTGGGAGGCATACGCAGGACGTTGAAACGGGATAAGATACAACTGTTTCACGGACTGAGCAATGAACTTCCGTTGACCATCCACAAAGTGCAGGAGGTGAAGAGCGTGGTTACCGTCCACGACCTTATTTTCCTGAGACTCTCACACTGCTTTTCGTTGATTGACCGCTTTATTTACAACTATAAATGCCGTTATGCATGCAAGCATGCCGACCACATTATCGCCGTGAGCGAGTGTACCAAGCGTGATATCGTGCATTATTACGGGATTCCGGCTGACCGGATTTCCGTCATCTATCAGGGATGCAACCCGTTGTATGCCTGCCATGCCGATGAAGAGAAACGCAGGGAAGTGAAGCGGAACTACCGGTTGCCCGAACGCTATGTCTTGTCGGTGGGCACCATCGAAGAACGTAAGAATACACTGGCCATTGTGCAAGCCTTGGAATATCTGCCCGATGAACTGCATTTGGTTCTGGTAGGGAGACCCACGGCCTATATCCATCAGCTGAAAGAGTTTATGGCAAAAGCCGGATTGCAGGACCGGGTACATTTCCTGCACGGCATCCCTTCAGACGATTTACCTGCCATTTATCAGTCGGCCGAGACTTTTGTATACCCATCTGTTTACGAAGGCTTCGGCATTCCTATTCTTGAGGCTTTGTATTCCGGCATTCCGGTGGTTGCAGCAACCGGTTCTTGTCTTGAAGAAGCCGGGGGAAAGCATTCATTGTATGTGAGTCCCCATGATGTGGAGGGATTGGCGGCGGCGATTGCCCGTACACAAGAGCCTTCTTTGCGTGCCACCATGATTGAGGAGGGGCTGAAGTGGGCACAGCGTTTCACGCAAGAGCAGATGGCGCGCGAGACGATGGAGTGTTATCGGAAAGTATTAACAAAAGAAACCTAAGATATGAATTATTTGGACCGCAATGAGTTTAACTACGCACCTTCGCAAGAGGTGGTGGAGGCTCTGAAGAATTTTGATATAAACAAACTCTGTTTCTATACCCGTATCTACGACGAAGGCAAGAAGAGCATTCTGTCCGTTTATCTGTCCGAGACTTACGGAATCGATGAGCCGCAGGTGCTGTTGGGTTATGGTGGAGAAGATATATTGAAACAAGCAGTCCACTATTTCCTGACCCAAGAGGATGGGAACAAGACGATGCTCATTCCTAAATTCTCGTGGTGGTACTATAAATCCATTGCTGATGAAGTGGACGGGCATACGTTGCAGTATCCATTGTATGAGGATGGCAATACCTTTAAATATGATTTCGCTGCCATGAAAGAGATGGTACAGCGTGAGAATCCCAAGGTCCTGTTAATCGCTTCGCCCAATAATCCCACCGGTAACGGTCTGACCCCTGCAGAATTGGACGCTTTGTTGGCTGAGTTGCCCGTAACAACCATCGTTTTGGTGGACGAAGCCTATGCCTCTTTCGTATCTACTGATACGGACTATATTAAAATGCTGGTTGATAAATATCCCAACCTGATTATTTCACGCACGCTTTCCAAGTTCTACGGATTGCCCGGATTGCGCATGGGGTTTGGGTTTATGAGTAAGGAGTTGGCCAGCTTTGGCAAATACAGCAACAAATATCTGGGTTATAACCGTATCTCTGAGGATATTGCTATTGCCGCACTGAAATCGGATGCGCATTACCGGAATATAGCACGGCTGATGAATGAGAGTCGTGCCTGCTTTGAAGCGGAGATAGGGACGTTGCCTGGTTTCAAGGTATATGAGTCGGTGGCGAACTTTGTCCTTATAAAATATCCGATTGTCTTGAAAGAACGCTTACAGAAAGCTTTTGCCGACGAGGATTATAAGGTGAAGTTCATGAATGAACCAGACATCAATACCCATTTGCGTATTACATTGGGGCGTCCTGAACAGAACCGTATTGTCATTGACACCATTAAAAAAATTGCATTACAATGAAAGCGGTTATACTGGCTGCAGGGATAGCTTCGCGTTTGCGTCCGCTGACTGATACCACCCCGAAGTGCCTTCTGAAGGTGGGAGAGCGTTGCTTGCTGCAAAGAGCCTTTGATGCCTTGCTGCAGAATGGCTTTCGGGAGTTTGTCATCGTCACCGGATACAGGCAACAGCAGATTGTGGATTTCCTCGAATCCCACTATCCGGCATTGAAGGTTACCTTTATCTATAATGAAGCCTATGCTTCTACCAACAATATCTACTCCTTATGGCTCACACGGCCCTATGCGGATAAAGAAGAAGTCCTGCTGCTGGACAGCGATATACTCTTTGATCCACAGCTCGTTGCCAAGCTGCTTGGATATGCCCAAGCGGATGCGCTGGCTCTGAACCGTCATGCGCTGGGAGAGGAAGAAATCAAGGTGATAGCGGATACCGAGGACAAAGTGCTGGAAATCAGCAAGACTTGCTCCATATCCCAAGCCATCGGAGAGTCCATCGGCATCGAGAAGATGTCTGCCGCCTATACGGAGGCGCTTTTCCGGGAACTGGAGGTAATGATTACAAAGGAAGGTTTGGATAACATCTTCTATGAGCGTGCTTTTGAGCGTCTCATACCGCAAGGACACTCTTTCTATGCACTCGATACTACCGAATATTTTTCAGTGGAGCTTGATACGGTGAATGACTTTGAGCAAGCACAGCGGTTGATTCCTTCACAACTTTATTAATTAATGGGCTGACTTCTATGGCAGATTATGATATACGTCCTTTGCAGCTTTGCATTCTGAAGATATTGCTTGCTGTGGATAAAGTGTGTAAAGAGCATGGCTTGCGCTATTATATTATGGCGGGCACTATGCTTGGTGCAGTCCGTCATAAGGGATTCATCCCTTGGGACGACGATTTGGATATCGGTATGCCGAGGGCAGATTATGATTTGTTGATGTCCCATTCCAAGGAGTGGCTTCCCCGGCCTTACGAGGCTGTCTGTGCCGAAAACGACCCCGATTACCCGTTGCCATTTGCCAAGATACAAGATGCCGATACGACTCTTATCGAGCGTATGCACCTGAAATACCTGGGAGGTATCTACTTGGATGTGTTCCCGTTGGACGGTGTGCCGCAGGGCAATCTGCAACAGCGAATCCATTTTGCCCGCTATGAATTCTACAAGCGGGTACTCTACTTTATCTACCGCGACCCTTATAAGCATGGGAAAGGTCCCGGCTCGTGGTTGCCGTTGTTGTGCAGGAAGCTCTTTACTACTGCCGGCGTACAGAGAAGCATCCGGAATGTGATGACTGCCTATGACTTTGACAAGTCTTCGTTGGTCTGTGATTATGACGACGGTATGCGCGGCATCATGCCCAAGACAGAATTGGGAACTCCGACTCCCGTCCTGTTTGAGGACGAAACAGTATGGGGAGTACAGGATTATGATGCCTATCTGACCCGGAAATATGGAGACTACATGGTAATACCGAAACAAAGCGGGCAGAGACAGCATAATTTCCATTATCTTGATTTGGATAAGCCCTACAGAGAATACAAAGGAGTATGATTTGCAGATAAAACATCTTTTAATACAACATCACTTTGTGAGATTAAAATCATAAGACAGCGGCAATTTTGCGGACTTGCGCCAGCTTCTCCATGAATGATTTGTCTTTCCGGGTGGTTAGCATATTGTATTTCAGTTGCAGGCGCATCAACGTCTCTGCATCGACATTCAATGCCGCTTCAAATAGCAGCGCTGTCTTTTCCGTCAATGGACGGTGAGCGTTGAGAATCTCGTTCAATACGGAATATTGCATACCCATTTGTGTCGCCAGTTTGCGCTGCGATATGCCTCGACATTCGATTTCATCTTTTAAAATCTCCCCCGGATGTGTCGGATAAGCAGGTGTTAACCTATTTGCGCACATTCTTTTGTTTATGTTCTTATCTGTATCCATATTTTTTATTTGTAATGGTTCGACAAATCTGTTATATCACATATTGTAGCAATGGTTTCTCCGTCCTTGATATGCTCCTCAAACTCTATTCGATATTGGTCATTTACCCGTACCGATGACAATCCGGTTTTATCTCCTTTCAGTTTCTCGTAGTTCAATGAATTGTAATTCAAAAGAGAAAGGACATTCGGCAATTCCACCATCAGGTCTATGACACGGATATATTTGCGGATTATCTGAGGTTGGTATCGGTGCTTCTTGTCAGATACGCCTTCGGTATATAACCGTTGCAAATATTCCTCGTTGAAATTGATTTCCATTATATGTTGTATTACTATGCAAAGGTATAACTTTTATTCGATATGTTCGCAAAAAAAGCGAATGCAAAATCGCTCATAATCATTAGTGCCCCGATTTTAACGGGCACTAATAATATCAATTAAAACATTAAAATAGCGCAAATAGCCTGTCCTTGATAACATTACATCAATGGCAGACTTCTTTTGTGTCTTTCAACAGGGACATTTACTGAATATCCTTACATTTTCCAAAATTTCCATAAGGGACCGAAATCTTTGGTTAATAAATAAAATACGCCTTTTAGGCGGCTGCGTATTAGACTTATGTTGAATCTATTTCCCGTTTTAAAAGTTCCTATCTTTTGGGAATTGAAATCTTCTCCTTTGTAAGTGAAAACTTTGCGGAATGTGGATGAAGTCATGCCCCATTTTAATAGAAATTGCATTTGACCACAATTCTTGCGTATGCGGGTAGTCGATTTTGTTTCAAAATGATAGATACGGCTGGCTTGTAGCCCTTTCATGAATCTGACTCCACACATATATAATTTTGCGGTGAAATCTGGGTCGCTGTACATTCCGGGTGAGTATTCTATACTATAACCGCCCACTAAATCCCAAATGTCTCGGTGTACGATATTGGGAGGAATGGTAGCCCCCATCCAGTCGTTTATTGGGTAGCTCATGTATTCTTTCAGTAATTTATCTTCTTGAAAAGTTTCGATACTGTCTCCATAATTGGCCAAGATGGTTGATGCGCTTTGTGTGTGTGGCTGTATTGATGTAGCTGAAAGAAAGAAATAATTATCAGGCAGCTTTTCTATTTCGTCATAAAGAACCTTGTCCCAAAAAGGGAGTACATACATATCATCATTCAAAAATAGAATATAATCAGTTTTGACTTTAGTGCGCATCATATTCATAGCAAAACATACTCCGACATTCTGTTCAGAATGTGTGTAATCAATTTCTTCTTTTTTTATCCACTCTAAAGTCCCATCACTTCCGTCGTTTACGTGTACAATGATTTGGTGATTGTAATAAGAGTTTCTTTGGATGCTTTGTATGCATAGTTTTAGGAAAGCAAGGTTATTCCATGTAGGTATAACGATTGAAAATAGTCTGTCTTTGGATTTTATAGCTGCCATCTTTTGTTGATTGAGAAAATGAACACAAAGATATTTATATAAATGGAGTTTTTGATTATAATTACTTGAAAACATTTATATTTTATAATATACGAAAACAATATTAGTTTGAAATATACTGTTTTAAGAGTAATATATAATACTTTTAAAATAGTCTGGATTTGAATTGAATTTTTATGCTTGCGTTTTATGTTGGCTGATGTTCTGTATTATATGATTAGCCTATATCGCTATTTGCGAAACTTGAATTAAGTTATTACTTTTGTGCCGAATCAGCATTTCTAATTAATTTGTTATGACCAAATTCTTAATTATCCGTTTCAGTTCCATAGGCGATATTATCCAGTGCATGGGGGTTATTGGCGGAATACGTGAACGATTTGCAGATGTGGAAATCCATTGGATTACCCGGAAAGATATGGTGGGAACCTTGTCGATGGATGGCAGGATTGATAAAATCTGGGCGTTTGACAAGGAGACCGGACTTGCCGGGTTGTTGAAAATGGCGGCTGATTTGAGAAAAGAGCATTTCGACTACATTTATGACGCTCATAGTAATATCCGTTCCAACATATTGAAGCTGATATTGTCTCCATTGCCTTTTGTGAAACCTTATGTTGCTTTGCGGAGCAAAGAGAGAGGCAAACGCTTTTTGTTGTTTAAACTGGGAATCAATCATTTCGACAAGCCTTTCAGGGGGATGGTGTCTTTTCAGAAACCATTGAAGAAATGGGGAATTACGCATTTTCCGGACAACTATCACGACTGGCATTTCCCGGATGAAATACGTAGCAAGTATGAGAACTTTGTAACCAAAGATATGATTACGCTGGTGCCGTCTGCCAACTGGGAAATGAAACGCTGGCCCGTTTCCTATTGGAAAGAATTGGTTGCCCTTCTTCCTGAGTATAAATTTGTTATTCTGGCTGGTCCGAAGGATACTTTCTGTGAGGAAATCAGAAGTGCTGCACCGGAACGGGTAGTTAACCTTGCGGGGCAAACCTCATTGATGGAGTCTTCTTACATAGTGTTGCGTTCCAATCTGGTAATCAGCGCTGATACGGGTTTTATGCATGCCGCTGATTTGTTCCGTGTTCCTGCTTTTGCCTTGATGGGACCTACGGCCTTCGGTTTCCCTACGGGACCTACGGTGGAAATACTCGAAACAGCCCTGCCTTGCCGTCCGTGCACCAAAGACGGACGGGGTAAATGCAAGCTGGCTGTTTATCAGAAGTGTATGGTGGATATTACCCCCCAACAAGTCGCTGAAAAGATTATTGCTTCTCTTGGTTGATGGCGCCTATAGTCTTTGTAGTGGAATAACCGTCTACGAAAGGGATAGTTACTGTTTCTTGGGCGTACTCCCTGCCTACAATGTTTTCTATGGCATAGTCGCCACCTTTTACCAACACGTCCGGTGCAACTGTCTTGATGAGATTCAGAGGGGTGTCTTCCGTAAAAATCACTACGTAGTCCACTGCTTCCAAGGCTGCCAGGACTGTGGAGCGGGCGTTTTCATCATTGATGGGGCGCGATTCCCCTTTCAGACGTTTTACCGAGCTGTCCGAATTCAATCCTACGATAAGTACGTCCCCCAGTCTTTTGGCCTTTTCCAGATAGCACACGTGTCCTTTGTGCAGAATGTCGAAGCAGCCGTTTGTGAATACGATTTTGCGCTCCTGCGCACGCAGTTGTTTTATAGTATCTGCAAGTTGGGGAATAGGAATAAGTTTGCTGGCCGGTTTCCCGATTTGTAGCTCGTCCTGCAACTCTTTGAACAGAATGGGGCTGGTGCCTATTTTCCCGACTACAATGCCGGCCGCTTTATTGGCAAGATAAATGGCATCTGCAATAGGGATACCGGATGCCAGTCTGGTATATTCAACAGAAGAACGATGCTATATGGTTAGTGCTATCCGCTATGTAGATGAAGTGGTGGTCTATCGAAACGTGGGTGATATTGTGGATGAAGTGGATTTCGACCTGTTTGCCAAAGGCCCCGACCAGTCTCATGCGGGATTTCAGCGCGTAGTGGATTATTGTGGCGAGAATGACAAAGAAGTGGTTGTCATGGCCCGTACGGAAGGAATCTCCTCTTCAGAATTGAAGGACCTGATTAAATGTATGAAGTGATGAATATCAAAGACATAAAGATAGAAAGATGGCGAATTACGATATAAGACCTCTGCAACTTAGGCTGCTGGATATCCTGATGGCCATTGATGCGATGTGCCGTAAATACAATCTTAAGTATTATCTGGTAGACGGCTCTCTTATCGGTGCCGTACGCGAGAAAGGCTTTATTCCCTGGGATGATGATATGGACATCTGCATGCCCCGCGAAGATTACGAGAAGCTGATTGCGCATAGCTGGGAATGGCTCCCTGCTCCGTACGAGTTTGTCTGTTTTGAGAATGACCCTGAATATCCGCTTCATTTTGGCAAGGTGCAGGATGCAAGTACCACGTTGATAGAACGTCCCCATTTGTATTATTGGGGCGGGGTGTATGTGGATGTGTTTCCCATTGACGGGCACCGGAAGGAAAACTCGCGCAGCGGTTTTACGACATTAAGTACAAATACCTGAAGAAGGCGCTCTATTTCCTTTTTCGCGACCCTTATCGTCACGGACACGGGCCTTCGTGCTGGCTGCCCTTGCTGGTGCGCAAATGCTATACGTTGCCGGGGTTGCAGATGAAGATAAAGCGGCACATGATGCTTTATGATTTGCGCACGAGCCGCGTGGCAGCCGTCAACCACAATGACGGACTGGGCAGTATGGTTGATAAAGAGAAGGTATTGGGGGAACCTACACCTATAGAATTTGAAGGAAAGACTGTTATGGGCATGAGGGATAACGATGCTTATCTGACGCAGTTATTCGGTGATTATATGACTCCTCCTCCTGAGGGTAAACGTCATCAGCACAACTTTTATTTTATGGATTTGAATCTGCCTTATCGGGAGTACAGGAAATGACTTACCTCCGTCTCTGGCTAACGGTCAGAACAGTTTCTTATAAAAGCGTTTGTTTCTTTTCCTTTTTTCAAATTTACCAAGTGCATCCATTACCTGCTTCGTGCTTTGTGCAATATCCCAGCCACGCAAGGAGGCATATTCTTCTGTGATATATTGCAGCAAGTCTCTCCTGTGGGTGATTCTCTTCAGGTTCTCCAGACATTCTTTGGGTGAAGCGGAAGCCTTGAAGGTGGAACGGTTGGTATCGATGACGGTGAAGTGATACTTCCCCGCCTCATCAATGTGATAAAGGATGTTGCTCAGATTGGGGTCTCCGTGGAAGAATCCTTTTTGATGCATGGATACGAAAAAAGACGCCAGAGCAGAAGCCGCCCGCTTGTCGAATGCTTCTTCTTTTACCAGTAGCGGATAGAGCGGCGGGTAATGGCATACGCCGGAGATGAAGTAGCCGGTATGGAACAGCCGATACTTTTTGCATTCAATGCATGCGATGCCTTCGGGAGTGTCTATCCCGATTGATTCTAACTTCTGGGCATATAAGAATGCTCTTTTTGCTTTGCTCTTCCGCCAGAAAGTATAGGCCAGCCGTTGGATGAGGTTCGGTGTCTTGTATCGTTTTACAATCCATTCTTTATCATCGTTCTTGAATCTTTTGACCACATTGCGGCTGGCGTATATGGTTTCTCCTTCTGTTCCGAATTTCTCCGGCAGATTGGAGACAAATTCGAATGCCGATTGGTATTTGGGGTGGATGAGAATCTGCATACGGTTATTATTGGTTGGTGGTTTGCAGAAAAGCTATGGCCTTTTCTGCTGCTTGTTTGAAATAGAATCCTTTGGATATCCTGTCACTCATTCTCAATACATTGTTTCTCATCTCGCGGTATTCTTCGACAGTAATTGAAAGGAGTAATCGGTTCAGGTCTTCCAGTTTGCCGATACATAATCCCAAGCGGTTGCTTTGCACGAAAGGTGCCAAGGCAGCTCGCTCCCAGATAATGACGGGCAGTCCGCAACGAATGTATAGTGAGGTCTTGTGCGGAGTGTTGAACTGGAGGTACTCTCCGAAGTCTCCACAGCAGGTTTCTACGGAATCTCCGTCCCATACAAGGCCGAAATCCCCTTCTACGGATTCGATTAGCGTGTCGGACTGTACGAACCCTTTTATGCGAAAATGCTCCCTGCCTTTTGCCTCTTCCAGGAAGAATCCGCTGCCATACAAGTTTACGGAGTATCCTTCTATCTTTTCTCCCCATGAGTAAAGGAAGGCATTTTTTCGTCGGCTGAGTGCTCCGGCATATACAATCTGGTAGGGGGGGGATGGCAACTCCTTGTGTGCGTCCGGCCGCGCTACCGATAAATAATCCCATACTCCCAGATGGCCGACAGGTATCTGGCAATGTCGGTCTTTTATCCATTGCTGCATGGCAGGATTGGTCGCGATGATATAGTCGGCATGTTCCAGTCTCTTTATTTCTTGGGAAACTGAGAGCTTTTTGCGACGGAAAGAACCCAAGTCGTGTATGAGTATCACTATCTTGCAGCCTTTGAAATGGGCGACGTTGCAGATGAAGCTGAAATACTTCTTTAGGGGATATTGCAGGAAGAGTATGTCTCCTTTTCTTAAACAAACTAATGCTTTCAATACTCCAAAAAGTGTCAGTACAAATGATACGATGACGTGGGGAGAGAAAGTACGTTTGAGTCCGATGTTTCTGAATCCCCATCCCGCCATTAAATCTTCCATATCCGTTTTGGCTTTGTAGCCGGAACTGGAGACTCCTTTGTAGTTACGAGACAAATAACATTTCATGGTTTTTTGCTGATTACTGATTCTACTTTTTGTATGATACTTTGGACTTTTATCTGCGTTAAGCAGGCATAGTCGTCTCTGAGGCAAGGCTTGTTGCCGAAAATGGAACAAGGGCGGCAGGGTAGGTCTTCTGTTTGTATCGCATTTCCGGCGGTTTGTCCCCATCCCATAAATCCGGCAAAAGGATGCGTCGCTCCCCAGATGGAAATCACGGGAGTGGCAGTCAGCGAAGCCAAGTGCATGTTGGCCGAGTCCATAGATACCATTACTTTCAAATGGCTCATCAAGGCTAGCTCTTCGTCCAGTTTTAGTTTTCCTGCCAATGACAGCACATTGTTGTATGCTTTACTCCATAGCTCTAATTTTTCCGTTTCGGTTTTTCCTCCTCCGAACAGGAATATTCTCCAGTCTTTGTGAGATGAAGCTTCCTCTATCAGTTGGGCAATGGTGGTGTCGGGCAAAGTCTTTCCCCGATGTGCTGCGAAAGGGGCAATCCCTATCCAATGTTTGTCGTCGGGCATTCCGGTGACGGATTGGAACAGGGAAATGGCACCTTTTCCTTCGCTGTAGATGGAACAGAAAGTCGGTTCTATGGGATAGCCCAATTTGTCGAGTACTTCTTCATAACGGATAAAGGAGGAAGGAAGTTGTCTCAACTCCTTGTGCTTTGGTTTCACCAGTTTTCTTTTTTCCTTACGGCCTTTGTCGATGTGTGCTATTTTTGCTCCCGAAAAAATGAAAAGCATCCGTAATATTTGGGTGCGCAGCACGTCATGAAGGTCGGCCACGGCATCATAATGCCTCTCTTTTTTCAGTTCGCGGAACAGTCGAAACAACCCTCCCAGTCCTTTATATCGGTTTACGTCAACTCCCCGAAAGTGCACGTTAGACGGTGCTTCGGCAAACAAAGGTTGCATGAACGGTCTGCTTAGGACTGTGATATCCAGTTCCGGATATTGTCGGGCCAAGGAGTCAATGACCGGTACTGTCATCGCCACATCGCCTAATGCCGAAAATCTGATAACCAAGAGTTTCATTTCCTGCCGTAAAGAACCGGATTCAAACTTGGGTCATTGTACATCTTCATCTGTTTGTAGACCTTCATGTATTTGCTTCCGGCTTCAATGTCTGCAATCAGTTGGTCGATGGCGGTAGATAAATCATGCCGTTGCTCCAGCAGAATGTTCAGTTTGGCTTCGCACTGCGCATGATGTTCGGCGGTAGTCTCCGTACGCTCCACTTCCTGGCGCATGTGATGTATTTTCAATGCCAGGATGGAAAGTCGGTCGATGGCCCATGCCGGGCTTTCGGTATTGATGGTAGCGTCCGGCTTTACTTGGATACTCTTGTATTTGTCCAGAAAATAGCTGTCTATCAGTTCCACCAGATCCGTGCGGTCTTGGTTGGACTTGTCTATTCTTCTTTTAATCTTCAAAGCTTCTGAAGGCTCGATATTCGGGTCGCGGATGATGTCTTCCAGATGCCACTGTACGGTATCTATCCAGTTCTTCAGATACAGATAGTACTCAATGCTTCTCAGCTCGTAAGGATTTTGAATAGGAGTGTCCACATGGTCTTCCTTGTGATAGTCAAGAATAGATTCTGTAAATATACGATTGCTAAGTGTTGTAAAGCTCATAACTTCAAAGATTAAATGATAAACTATGATTTATTGAATGACAAAGCTAAGCAAACTTTCCTATATATCCAATTATTGTTGGGCTTTTTGTGTTGTCCCCGCACGGCTCTTTCATTTGTAGTAGTTATCGGAAACTTTAGCTATTCCCGTTTCAATCATTAATGAAAAACATCCGAAGTATTTGAGAAAAACATCCGAAGTGTAAAGGATAAAGTTGGAAGATATAAAGAGGAAGAGGTTTTTCCAGCTTTGGTCTTTCTATCCCAAACCTTGGGATAGAAAGACCAAGGCTTGGGATACATGTCCGTAAGCTGAGGATAAACCTTGCGCAACATAACTCCTTTAAATGAAAGAGCCGTGCTGCCCCGTCTTCTTGACAGCGCGTTGCCGGAGTTTTTCTACTTTGGCTGGGAGAGGTAATCGAAGCGAATCATCTGGTCGGAAATATCGTATGCTTTTTTGGCGAACTCGGCTTCTGCCGGGGTGGGC
Organism: Bacteroides sp. L10-4; assembly: GCF_013373675.1. Taxonomy (NCBI): domain Bacteria; kingdom Pseudomonadati; phylum Bacteroidota; class Bacteroidia; order Bacteroidales; family Bacteroidaceae; genus Bacteroides; species Bacteroides sp. L10-4. The sequence continues at coordinate 29,958 of NZ_JABXJH010000003.1, read as the reverse complement.
TCTTCACCTACCACCTCCATTTGGGGGCTGACGGCGAATCCTTTCTTGCATGGGTCGAGGATGCTTTGGCCCAATCCGCTCCAGTAGTAATCATCCAGTTGGAGCAGGTTCAGTAAGGTGGGGTACATGTCGATTTGCCCCATCACTTTGTCATAACGCATGCCTATCGGAGAGTTTACTATGATGAAAGGGGTGAATGTCTTGTCGGATACGATACCCTTGCCACCGGGGGCGTTACACAATTCTTCACGGTAGGCAGCCAGTCCTTCGTGGTCACCGGTGATGACGATAAGGGTCTCGTCGTATTGTGGGAGTGTTTTCAAGTACTCCACGAATTTTCCTATCGCCTTGTCCGTATAGCGTGCAGTGGTCATATAGTCATTCATTTTCTGCGGAATGGCCGGAGAGAAATGAATCTCTTTTAATTCTTCAGGCAATTTGAAGGGAGCATGGCCGGAGTAGGTCACCAGCTGCATGTAAACATTCTCCCCCTTCTTCCAGATTTCCCCCTTCTCTATTTTTTGGCTGCATTGCGCCAGGAAGGAGCCGTCTCCGGTACGTTTGTGCGTGCCAAAGGCTTCTGTCAGTTCAAAGTCATGATAAGCAATGATGGTGTCGGTCCCGAAACTGTAGGCTATGACGCCTTGGTTCCAGGTCGATACTTTATCAATGGTCAGGAGGTAGTTGCGCGAGTTCTTCTGCTGATGCATGGCTTTTTGCAGGGTTCCGTAGGTGTGGTCAGGATATTGGCTGCTGTATGTGCCGCTGTTGATAGGCAGCATACCGGCGCAAAGCAACAGCTGTGCATCAATGGAACGTCCTCCTTTCACTTGCGTCAGTACGTGGGGAGCGTATAAGGTGGTGGAGTCTTGCAGCAGTTTGTTGAGATATGGAGTAATCTCTTGCCTTTCCACTTCCCTTTCGAGTACCCAGCTTTCCAAAGATTCTGCCAGAATGACGATGCAGTTGTTGCGGATTCCGATACGTCCGGCCAAAGGGTGATGTCCGGGTTTCTGGCTCAGCCACTCCTTTATCTCTTGCTGTATCTGTGGGGTGGCCTCCTGCTTCTGGTTGATGAGGTCATAGCATAGGCTTCCGAAGACGGTATACATGGAAGTGGTGCTTGCACACAGATAGGCTTTCTGGCGGACGGTGTTGTATGCTTCCTTGAATCCTCCTTTGGCCAGGGTGGTGATGGCAAACAGCAGGATACCGATTCCCAAAGCTCCTCCGTAATACTTGTATGATGTTCTTCCGGCGGTATTTCTTTTGTAATGCCAATAAAGGGGGATACTGGCAATGGTAGATAGAGGGAAGAAGATGTCGTACCAGCGGAAGGAGTCGTAAACGCTTCCGGTGAAATCGGTGAGGTTTCCAGAAAGTCCATAGCTGTTAAGTGGGATGGCAGTATAGTAGGTGCGGAAATACATCAGGTTGACAATCAGTAGTATATCCAGCAAAAGCATGATGACTATTTCTGTTTTCCAGAGCCGGAAGAACTTATAGGGGACGAGAAGTACGAGGGTGGCTATTATTTTGGTCGCATAAAATTCGATGGTAGAGAATGAAGCGAATGTGGTGGGTATGCTCCAGATGAAATCGAATAGCAGGAATTTGAAAAAAATGGTGATTCCGAACAAAAGAGTCACTTTATCTGTTGCCCCTTGTTGACTGTCGGAGCAATGAAAAAGATTTCTTTTCATAAAATAGTATTTTTAAAATATTGGGGTGCAAAGATAGATATTTTAGAGAAGAAAAAGCTTCATAAACAGCAACTTTTGGAGAAAAGTTGATAAAAGTCATTTTTTTTTCTGGATTGATGCAGTATATGCAGAATTCTTGTATTTACTTTGCAGACGTTTAAAGCAAAGAAAACAGAATTGTAACAAACTAAGGGCTGGACTTTATTGTTCTATTGGTAATTTGAGGTGACGATTGTGTTGTTGCCGTGATATTTTGAGTGTATGAAGAAGCATTATTTATTTTTCGTTTCGGTAGCCTATTCCTATCCTATACTTCGCCCGCTTCAAGACGAAATCAGGCGTAGAGGGGATGATGTTGCATGGTTTATCGAGCCAGACTGCCCGGTTCTGTTGGATCAAGATGAGAGGTGGCTTCAAACTGTTCAGGAAGTGATGGATTATCAGCCTATTGCAGTTTTTGCACCGGGTAATTATATTTATGATTTCTTCCCGGGAGTGAAAGTTTCTCTTTTTCATGGCTACCCTATCAATAAGCGTGGCGATGAAAAGGACGACCATTTTTCTGTTCGCGGATGGTTTGATGTCTATTGCACGCAAGGAGAAACGAGCACTCTTCCTTTCAAGGAACTTGAGAGGAAATACGGCTTCTTCAAGGTATACGAGACAGGCTGGTGCAAGGCGGATACTTTCGTGAAGGAACGTGCGCATATTCCTCATAATGCACGTCCGGTAGTCTTCTACTCCTCCACGTTTACAAAAAATATTACTTCCGCCCCTCATCTGTTTGATACCATCAAGAGACTGGTACGCGAGAAGAACTGGGATTGGATTATTTCGTTCCATCCGAAATTCTCGGATATGGAAGTCCTCAAGAAATACAAGGAACTGGCTGCTTCCTGCCCCAATATTACTTTCCACGAGAGTGGACTTGTCGATGCCAAGCTGCTGAACAGTGCAGATGTACTGTTATCCGATGCTTCGTCCGTCATTGTCGAGGCGATGATGTTGGACAAGCCGGTGGTGACCTATTGCAACACCATGCCGGGACCTCATTTGCTGAATGTCACTGACACGGATGCTGTAGAGGGAGCGATAGAAAAGGCCATTTCCCGTCCGGCAGAACTGATGGAGCGGATGCGTGCTTATGTGCACAAGCATGAGGCCCATCTGGACGGTGAGTCCTCTTCACGGGTACTGGATGTCGTAAACAACTACATCTGGTATTTTCAAGGTAAAACCAGAACCAAGCCCTGGAATCTGGTGCGTAAGTTTAAATTGCGATGGCGGGTGGGCTATCCGTTGATGGCCACTTTGCGGTTGTGGTAATTGTCATAGCTTATGGAGAACACTGAGACACTAGCTCTGATAAGTATTATTGTACCGGTCTATAATGTAAAGAATTACTTGGAGAAATGCCTGCAATCTATTTGCGGGCAGACTTATAAGAATCTGGAAATAATATTGATTGACGACGGCTCTTCCGATGGTTCGGGAGAGCTTTGTGATTTATTTGCCCAAAGGGATGGGCGGATAAAGGTTATCCACCAGACGAATGCAGGTCAGAGTGCAGCCAGGAATAGAGGTTTGGCTGTAGCTCAAGGTGAATTCCTTGGTTTCGTGGATAGCGACGACTGGATTGAACCGGATATGTACGAATTCTTGTATCACTTACTGAAAGCGAATGGGGCGGATATATCCATTTGCTCGCATTATCGGGACAAAGGTGGGAAGAGTGTGGCAAAGTATGCTTCGGGAGAGCAGTTTGTGTTTACTCGTGATGAGGCTGTCCGTGCTCTGGCAGTAGACAAACATGTCAGAAACTATATGGTGGATAAATTGTTCAAACGCAGCCTGTTTGCAGGTATTGTCTTTCCGGTTAATCGTGTTTTTGAGGATTTGGCCATTTGCTATCGGGTGTTTTACGGGGCAGGGAAGGTTGTGATGCAGGATACTCCTAAATACCATTATATGATACGGGAGGGGAGCACGATGCAGAGCAGGTATAATCCCCGGAAAGAATATAACCTTTTTCAGAGCGTCTACGAGCAAGTGAAGTTCATACTTGAAAAAGATATATGGGATAAAGCTGGAGTTTATGTCATGCGTCGTGGAATACGCTTACTGGACCATACAATGATGGTAGAAGCCTCTGTTTCCACTGATGAAGTCATTCGTGATGTGATTACCAAAATGCATGAATTTGACTATGTCGGTTATGGGCAATTGGGCTTTTCTCTTTCTTTGAAACGTTATCTTATTTATAATCATAAGGACTTCTATCGGAAAGCTTATCGGTTGATAAGGTCAATCTTCAAATCGAAACGTCATAAGTATTAAAACTGATTGAGTATGGCTGAAATAAAGATGTCTATTATAGTTCCGGCATATAATGCAGAGAAATATCTGGAACGTTGCCTTGATTCATTGGTAAATCAAGATTTGTCGACCAAGGAATATGAGATTATCGTAATTAATGATGGTTCAACAGATAGAACCGGAGCTATTTTACATGAATATTCCAATCGTTATTCTTATTTTCATTGTATGACAGTAGAAAATAGCGGTGTCAGTGAAGCACGAAATTATGGTTGTCGGAAAGCTAAAGGAAAATATTTTTTATTTGTTGATGCGGATGACTGGATTCAAAGTAATGTCTTACAATATGTTTATGACTCTCTTGAAAAAGATGAATTAGACATTTTGGTAATGGATTTTCAGTATTGGGATGAAAAAGGAAAACTTCCCAAAGAGTTTAATCGAGTGTCTGATGAAAAGGTCTTGTCGGCTCAAGTTTGGTCTGGAACGGATTTTATGCAACAGTTTTTGCCACAAGTGGTCTGGTGCAATGCTTATAGAGCCTCTTTCTGGCAAGAACATAAATTGAAGTTCTTGCCTATTCGTCATGAAGATGAAGAAATTATTCCCAGAATCTTCTTTTATGCAAGGCGTGTAAAATATTCATCTATAATTTTCTATCATTATTATAAGAATTCAGATTCGTTTATGATGAATTATGATGAACACGCTTCTCTTTATATGCTTCAGGCTATGGAGAGCTTGGAAGCATTTAGACAAAAGAATGTGAAAACGGAAAAGATGAATAGTTTTTTTAAAAATTTGATTGCAAGAAGGCTATTGACTACTTTTCGTATAGGAATAAGAAAAGGGATACCGGCAAGATTCCAGCATGAGATGATTGTGCAAATGAAAGCAAAGGGACTATCACCGTTACCTAAAGGAAAGGGAATTATGCATATCTTTTTATATAAGTATGCCCCTTCTTTATTTATTGCATATTATCGTAGCAAAGAGAAACGAAAAAGAAAATAACTTTTGGACTAAATGATAGCTTTTTATGATGTAGGGAAAGTGAATTTGTATTAGAGTCTGAGTTGAAACTAATTATGAAGCGAATTTTATTTTTTCATGAAGTGTTTCCTTGTGGAGGAGCAGAAAGGGTTACAATTGATATAGCTAATTATCTATCTGGCTATGGTTATGAAAGCTTTGTGGCTTTATGCCATAAAACGTATGATGTAGCTGGTATAGAAATCATAGAACTTCCTAATCAGGATATTAATTCGTTGGAGAATGCGAATGCTTTTATTGAAATTATAAATTCACTCTTTATTGATGTTTTTGTATTGCCTATACATCTTTTGAAACATCTGGATTACATCATGGACGGTGTTCATTGCAAGCTGGTATTTGCGCCGCATAGTATTCCTTTATGGGAGGCTGTGGCAAAAGTGGCAGATAAAGGTAAACGTGCCGAAGGTTCGTGGTTGAAAATGTTGAAGTGGCGTTTTATAACTTGTCCAAGGGAAAAATGGTTCCCAAAATATGATAAGCCGTTTATTGAACAACATAAAAATTTGTATGGGCGGGCTGATGCATATGTTGTATTGTGCGAAGACTACAAGCATACGCTGATAAAGAAACTTGGTGTACCTTTTGAGAACAATAAATTTCACGTGATACCCAACTCTGAAAGGCAAATTCTTTCGGTCAACCATCATAAGAAGAAACAAATATTATTTGTAGGGCGCTTTACTTATGTTGATAAACGTGTGGATAGGTTGATTGATGTTTGGAAGCGGATTTATAAACAAGTGCCGGATTGGGAGCTGCTTCTGATTGGTGATGGTGTTGAAAGGCAGAACCTTCAGCAGAAAGCTACTGCCTGCAATTTGCAAAGGATTCGTTTCTTGGGCTATCAGGAAGATGTGTCCGGTTTTTATAGGGATGCATCGGTGCTGTGTCTGACATCTACTTTTGAGGGGTGGGGGCTTTGCTTGACGGAAGCGCAGGCGAATGGAGTAGTGCCCGTGGCTTATGATTGTGGCGCTGGAGTGCGGGAGATAATTTCACCGTCAGGAGTGAATGGATTTCTTGTATCGCCTTTTAATCAATCTAAATATGCGCGGACACTGTTGAAGCTATTGAAGGATCCCGATATGTTGAAACAAATGCGGCAGAATGTTGTCGTGAAAGCGCAAGAGTACTCTCCGCAGATTGTGGGAAAGAAATGGAAAGAGTTGTTTGAATCCTTGTGATAGACTAAAAGCTTTGATGTATGAATAGTGATGCTTTGCCGTTGGTTTCTGTTATCATACCTGTTTTTAATACAGAGAAATATATTGAGGATTGCATTTTTAGTGTGATAAATCAGAACTATAGCCGATTGGAAATTATAATAGTGAATGATGGGAGTACTGATGGAAGCCGTTCAATAATCCAGAAATATATGGAAGTTGACAGGCGTATTGTTTGTATAGACAAGAAAAATGAAGGGTTGCCTCTTGCCAGGAAAACCGGGATATTGAAGGCAAACGGAAAATATATCCAGCATCTTGACAGTGATGACACGTTGATTGATGGGGTTATTGAAAAGTTAGTATGTAGGGCAGAAGAAACTGATGCTGATATTGTTGCATCTTCTTTCCTTTTTTGTTATCCGGACAAGGGGCCTGTTCTTTCAGAGCCTTATACATTCGGTGAGATTTCAGGAATCAGTTATTTCAGGCAGAAATTGAATTTGCAGGCTTATTGGAGTGTGTGGTCTCATTTTCAAAAACGTTCATTGTTTCTTAACAACAAGATTGAAACTGTCGCCGATATATCGATAGGTGAGGATGCCATCATGATGACACAATTGATTCTGGCGGCTGATAGGATTGTTTCTTTGAATATTCCTACTGTTAATTATTATAGAAATTCGTCCTCGATGTCTTGTCTGCCGAATGAGGAAAAGTATAAGGATTTCAGGGCTTATCAACGATGGATTGAGAAATATGTGTCTGCCAAAGGTTTGTCGGAACAATTGGGAAAGGAGATTGCCTATATGCATCTTCAGACTGCATATACGAGTCTTTACTGGAAACAATACGGGGATGTTGCAGATGACATGAGACGGTTGGTTGCTGATGTGAAGCGATACCCGGATTTGGTTGAAAATCTGTCCAGGCGGGAACGTAAGCTGTTGGAGGCTTACAAGCTTTCAACCTTTTGGGGGAATTTGAGGGTAAAATATTATATCTTAAAAAACAAACTATAGAATGAATATATTGCACAAGATAAAATGTAAAATATATCGTTTTCTTCTGAAAAATGGAATGTTGGTTCCTAAGGTGGTACTTTTGATGGATGGTGGGGTCTGCTCACAGATGCATCAGTATTTGCTGGGACATCTTTTTGGACAAAAAGGATATAGGGTGGAATATGACTTGACCTTCTTTAAAGAGTGGGGGAGCGATATGGATTATCATTTTGTCAGAAACTTTGATTTGCAGAAAGCATTTCCCTATTTATCTGTAAAGAAGGCTTCGAAAGTAGCTGTTGACGTGTATAAAAGGAAATATTACAATTTGGGGAACAATACGTTGAGTCGGGAAAATGACTTTTCATTTCTACAAAAGAAGCCTCCGGTCTATTTAGGTGGTTATTATCATGTTCCGGCTGATATTTGGCTTCCTGCATTCCGGTCGCTTTTTAGGGTAATGCCCGAGGTGCTGGATGCACAGAATAAATTGCTGTATTCAGAGATTGGTTCACGTCCTTGTTCCGTGGCTGTCCACGTAAGGCGTGGGGACTTGAAAGTGGAAATTCCGGCTTACGGCAAACCAGCTTCATTGGAGTATTTCAAGTCGGCAGTGACTTATATGCAGGATAGGGATATGTCTTCTTTCTTCTATTTCTTTTCGGATGAGCCGGACTGGGTGAGGGATGAACTTATTCCGCAACTTTATCTTACGGAAGGTAATTGTAAGGTTGTCGATATAAACGGTTCGGATAAAGGATATATGGACTTGTTTTTGATAGCCTGTTGTCGGCATCAGATTACCAGTAAAGGGACTTTGGGCAAATGCGGTGCTCTCTTAGAGGATAGTCCGGAAAAGACAGTAGTCCTTTGCGATGATGAAGTGGAATATCCGTGGAAGGAACTGTTTCTGAATCCGGTGTTTTTATAGAGCCACTTCGTTATTGTTCTCAATGAATGAATAATATGGCGTATATTTACAAATTATAGAAATCTACATTTATCGATATGAGACCTAAACTAAGCATTATAACTGTAAACTTTAATAACAACAGTGGTCTAAGCAAAACGTTGGAAAGCGTCAGACACCAGTCTTTTTCCTCTTACGAGCATATCATTATTGATGCCGGTTCCAAGGATGGTAGTCTGGAAACAATCAAGCAGTATGCGGAAGGAAACCCGCATGTGACATTCTGGGTGTCAGAACCGGACAAAGGGATATACGACGGAATGAATAAGGGAATGGAACATGCTGGTGGAGAATACTTGCAATTCCTTAATTCCGGTGATTTTCTGGTGGGAGATGTTTTAGGTCAGGTGGATTTTGATGGGACGGAATACATTTATGGCGATGTAAGGGTTGCTGTTTCGGCAGATAAGAAGATAAATATACAATCTCCTTTTCCTCTCGACCTTGTCTTCATTTTACTGAAAGATACCATTTGTCATCAAGTGTGTTTCATTCATCACTCCCTTTTCAATAATCAACGATACAGAACGGACTATATCCTGGCTTCCGATTGGATTCATATTGTAGAGAATATTATCCTGAAAGGATGCAGCTATAAACGTGTGCCGGTATGCATTGCCGAATACGACGGAAATGGAATCAGTGCGTCCAGCGGGTCTTTAGGGGTAGACGAGCGGATGCGTTGGATAAAGGATAACATACCGGCAGCATTTTATGATAGCTTGTTGGAACTCGATAGAACCCGGATGGAACTTAATGAGTACAAGAATTCCGAGTTAGGTAAGATAATCCCCATAGTGAGCCATACAAGGAGGTTCTCCAAACGTGCCCGGAAACTCGTTCTGTTCTTGTATAGAATAAATTCCATCTTCTCGTCCTCATCAAGGCGGCATAAGAATCAGAAAAAAAAGAAGTAGTGGTATGGATGTCGTGATATGTGTTTCTTCCAAGGACTGCCTGATTGTCAAGAAGACTGTTTTTTATATTCACCGGAATATAGGAAGTGATAATATTTATATTATAACAGACAAGCATAGTTTCGGCTTCTTTTCAAAAAGGTTCCGGAGCAGATATAATGTCAGTCTGGTTGATGAGGAAGAGATTGTTGCGGACCGTCGGCAGCTGGAGGCAATAGCCGGGCGGCACTTTACATGTGAGTATAGATTCGGATGGTATTACCAGCAGTTCCTCAAGATGGAATTTGCGCGTAGCCGATACGCCAAAGATTATTATCTGATATGGGATAGTGATACCATCCCTCTTAACCGGTTGTCCTTTTTTACCTCAAATAAAATGATATTTACTCCGAAAACAGAATATCATGAGCCCTACTTCAGGACGATGCAGGCGCTCATCGGCTATGGCAAGGCTACGGACTATTCATTTATTGCCGAACACATGCTCGTTTCTGTTCCTATTATGAAGGAGCTGATTCGGAAGATGGAAACTTCCGGCATTCCGGGCGATTCATGGTTTGAGAAGGTTATCAATGCAGCTCCTGCGGATGAGAAGAATGGATTTTCTGAATTCGAAACTTATGGAACTTATTGCCATTACAATTATCCGGATTATTTCATCCTGAAGGAACTCCGCACATTCAGAGAAGCAGGAAACGTTTATAGTCGTAGTATCTCTAAAAGAAAGCTCCGAAAATTATCCAGGAAATACGATACTATTTCGCTGGAAAGCTGGAGCACTCCCCGTAAGTCTATTAGGAAATTGTGCAATGATATGGAGGAATACATATTCTATCCATTGATGAAGCTGGTTTCAAAATTGCGGTAAAATTGAATAGGAAAGGAAATAAAGGGGGATGATAGCGTGGAAGAGGGATTTTAGTACCCTTTTCCACACTGTCAAATCTTTAGAAGCAATAACCCAATGAGAGCATCAGGTTGCGGTTTTTGTTGCTACCGTTCTCAATATTGTCAGTCAGTCCCCAGTCATATCCGATGGAGAGTTGATATTTCTGACAGAATTCAATACCGGCTTTTAATCCCAGACCGAAGTCGAAACGTTTCAAGGCATTGTCTCCGAAAGCGCTGGCAGAATCATAGATATTCGTAAATCCTCCTACTTCGTCAATTGAGTAGTCCGTTTCTTTCATCTTGCCGAAGAGACCGACGGCAAAGTAAGGGCCGAAGTTGGCAAATAGGCTGATGCTCTCCGTTACGGCATGTTTGTAGCCCATGTGTATGGGGATTTCCAAATAGTAAGGATTGATTTTTAAGGATGCGCCACTGGCGCTGACTTGTGCTCCTTTCAGGGACAGCAGTGCAGCCATGTCGAGATAAACACCTTGGGCTATCTGGGGCAAGTCTTTCTCGGCCTTGATGCCGGCATGGAAACCTACCTTGCTGTCAAAACCATCGGTGGAGAACTTGCTGGAATTCATACCTGCCATCGCTCCCCATTTGAGTCCTTCTTGCGCGTGGATGCCCATAACGCCAGTCATCAGTAATGCGAATAAAACTAAAATCTTTTTCATGTTGTTTATTAATTAATGTTGGTGCAAAGGTAATGCTTATTAGAGAAATGTGTTTAATCCTTTTGAACATTTTTCAATCTTTATAAGGAAGCATGTAGCCTATTATATAACCGATTTGTTCGGGGTCGAGCGCATAACCCATATTCTGCATATACTTCACTTCTGCGGAAGATGTTGTGTAGAAGGTATTTCTGACTGCGCCTTTGTAAAGTCTATAAAGAGGGACGGTTCCAGGCATTTCGTTTTTGTAAATATAGCCTTGAATGTATGATGTTTTAAAATTATCGTAGTTATATCCTTTCTTTTGCATGTTTTGGACCTCATCCCACGAGGTGGTATAATATGAATTCTTTGTAGAAGATTTATATAGTCTGTAAATAGGTACAGTCCCGGGTTCTGCATTTTTGAATACATATCCCTGAACATAATTAGTTAATATAGGGTCAGGAAGATAGCCAATATTCATTTTGTCTATTATTTCTTCATATGAAGATGAGTAAAAGGTGTTTCTGTCTTTGCCTTTGTATACCCTATAAAATGGATTCACTTCTTTCACTACGATTTTTTTGCTATCAATATAGGCAAGTACAGCTTCTTTTACTTTTTGCTTTTTAATCGGGTCGGATATTAAGTCATAGATAGGGTATGTCGCATTCCAGTCCGCGTCAATCAGTTTTGAATGCTTGTCGTCTACGGATTCCGACCAAGCTCCTAAGTTGATGGTGTATGAAGTGCTTTGGCCGGGAGTAACGGTTATTGATGTCCCGGATGTGGAACCGCCGATTGATTTGATATGGCATTCCCAATTGGTGTTTTTTTTGTTTGTTTCTGTTATTTCAGTTTTATTCCATGCTCCGTTGGCATTTAAACCTATAGAACTGAGATTGTACTTGGCTCCGGCACTTACAGTTTTGGTCTTTTCTGTACGATTTGTTTCTTCTGTTATCGCTGATTTATAATCTGCAACATATTTTCCTCCGACAATAATTTTAGTCAGTACATGAGTTCCATACATTTCTACGATTTTTGCAGCAGAATATTTATTGAGGTCTTCGATGAAAGTCGTGGATAGGTATTGGGACAGTGTGCTGATGTCTGTATTCAATAAATATCTTCTTTGCTTTTTCAGGACTTCAGCTCTTGCAAAGGAGTATTTGGTAGAGTAAGATGACATGGTGTTTGACTTGAAACCGGTTTTGATTGTACCAGAGAAGAATCCTTCGGCATCATCTTTAATGCCTATTTTGCCTACAGACCCTTCGAAGTTGGTATCAGTGATGACTTGGTGCAGAAAGGAGTGTGCATCTTCTCCGGCAAACACTCTTTGGTCGATTATGCCTATAAAGGGGTTGTCGAATCTGTCTTTATGGTCTTTTACGAATGCATCCACATCTATTATTCTTAATTTGGTTGAATTCTCGCCCATATATTCTTCGGTTATGTCATAGCCATAACCTAATACATCATATATGCCATCACCTGCGGTTCGGGTATTTACACTTTGAGGAAGTGACGTTGAATCGGGTTCGATGACACTTTCATCGGAACAACCGGATAATGCAAGTATTATCCAGCTCATAAATAGAAATAGCTTTTTCATGAATTTCGTATACTTTTGATTGATAAATTGTATGCTGAGTGCTTCTATAGCGTGAAGCTGCCATATAGGAATGCTTCATCGGACTCTATTTGAATGGAGTAGTTGCCGCATGATTCTTCATCTAGGTTGATGCTGATATTTGTTGGAGCATCGTATGTTTCTGAATAGACAGTTTCACCGGTTGATTCATTGATGAGGAGGATGGTGACGGTGGGTAATACCTCGTTGAAGTTGACACATACCGTATTATTATATAGGTAGGCGTTGGCGGTTCCGGGAAGTATGCTACGGGGTATAGGGTGGTTTTTCTTATCAATTGTTTTTTTTCTTTGGTTCAAGGTAATTTCTGCAAAAGGACTGTTCTCTCTTTGTGCGTATGTCAGAACGCTGCTTAATGAGAATATTACAGTCAGCATAAAAAAGAATCTTTTCATTGTGATACACTTTATTGGTTATTGATAGTGCAAAAGTAGCTTTGATGCACTACGGAAAGTGTATAATGTTGTATAATCATGTTGTATAAAAGTGTATAAAGACATATAAATCAGTCTTAATGGAGCTCTTTTAAAACATTCTTAAGTGAAGCTTCTTTGTGTGCGAATCCCATTCGTTGCTCCAGTATACGGTCTGCTCTTTTGTATACAGTATCTCGTGTACAATTCAATATGTGGCAGAGATGGCTTGCCGGAAGGTCGGCCAAGTACAGACAGCATAAGCGGATTTCATCTTCGGTCAGTCCGTATCTTGATTGTAATGTGGAAGTTATATTACTCCAGCATTTGTCAGTTTCTGTTATCAATTGTCGCCAGTCGTTTTTGTGCATCATTTCTGCTGAACCGCCATTCGTCTTGTAGGACTGAATGATGCGTTTCATCTTTTTGTAGACATCGGATTGCTCGAACATTTCTTCATGAATCTCTTCAGGTATATATGCTGCAATCGGATGGGTGGTGTTTTGTTTCTTTCTTAGAAATAGTACATGGATGAAGATTGCTAAAATTCCGATGAATGTTAGTGGAATGCCAATAGACAAAATTAGGGAAATGGATTGTGTGTTGAGTTTCTCTGGTAAGGAATTGAATCGCAGATTTTTTTCGGCAGTGATAATCTCATCGGTTTGACTGTTGTTCTGCATACTATTCAAGTAGGCTGAATACTTGCGTTCCATCTCTAAGGAAGTAGCCAAGTCGCCTTGCTCTTTGGCTATATCGGCCAGATACATATATATACTGGCTTTGGTGGCAAAGTGCTTTGTAGGCAGGGCTTTCTGTAGATAGTAATGGGCTGAATCGTATTGTGATATTTGGTAATATGCGCTTCCAAGTAGTTCGAAAGCTTTGTAGCATGTGTCTGGGTTCGCTTGTACGCCAAGATTCCGTTTGGCGAATTCTATAGCTTTCTCTCCGTTTTCCATCCAATTGTATAGTAGGCATAGTGAGGTGAATACGCTTTCTTTCAATCGTATGTTGGGTGAATTTTCCGCAATGCTGAGTGCTTTTAATATCATTTTTTCGGCTTCGGGATAAGATGCCTCTCCTTTTTCCATTTGGATGAGTCCTCTTTGTGTTAGGACTGATGCTTGAAGGACGGGGTCTTTTTCTCCTATTTGTGCTGCCAGCCGGTAGGTGGAATCGGCTTGTGTGTTCAGATTTTGTGAATAATACAGATGGCCTATGTTGAAGTAGATAAGGCTTAACAAACGCTTTTCTCCTGCTTCTTCAGCCAACGGCTCTGCCATGAGAAATTGGGTCATGGCTTCCTTTTTCTTTCGTGAATCCCGGTAGACGCAGCCGGAATAGTAATGGGCCCTTGCCCGCTTTTCTATGTCGTTTGTGCCGTTGTAGTAGGTCAGGGCCGATTGTATCAGGGAATCATTGGTTTGGATAATGTAGTTCTTATCTCTTGCTTCTGTCATTAATAGGCCATAATAAGCACTGTCAGCTTGGGTCTGCAGGCTGTTTGTCGGGAATGCTTCGAGCATAGATAGGGCAGTGTCCGGTTGCTGAACGATGAGCGAGTCAATTGCAATCAGGTACTTATTATAGTTCACTCGGGTATTGCAAGCAATGAACAGAAGTACGATTAGGACAGATAGGGTTGTGATAATAGCTTTTCTCATGTGGTGAACAAAGTTCTCTGTTAAGTCGGGTGCAAAGGTACATCTTTTTCATTATTTACTCATATAATTGCTTGGGCATATTGAAGTTTGAAGAGAATTGTGTGGAAGTTAGGAGTAAAGATGGAAAATAAATGAGCCGACTATTATTAAAGAAAGTAGAGAATGTGGGCATTTAGGCAGAAATAACCTGAAACCCTTTCCCATTCCCCCGTTTTCTTGTATCTTTGTCGCCTCATAATTCACTTAACTGCAAGCAATGAAGGAATTCCTGCAACTGATGCGGCGCTTTGTGTCGCCTTACAAGAGATATATCGGTTGGGCAATCGTGCTCAATGTGCTGTCCGCTATATTCAATGTCTTTTCATTTACACTGCTCATTCCTATTCTCAATATTCTTTTCAAGACCGGGGCGAATACCGAGGTATATCACTTCATGGAGTGGGGAAGCGGTAGCCTGAAGGAAGTGGCGGTGAACAACTTCTACTACTACGTCACTCAGATGATTGAGATACACGGGCCGCAGATGACACTGCTGTTCATGGGGCTTTTCCTTGCTTTCATGACCATGCTGAAGACTTCCTGCTATTTCGGCTCTTCCGCCATTATGATTCCCCTTCGCACGGGAGTGGTACGCGATATTCGTGTCATGGTCTATTCCAAGGTGATGCACTTGCCGCTCGGCTTCTTCTCCGAAGAAAGAAAGGGAGACATCATTGCGCGTATGAGTGGTGACGTGGGTGAAATTGAAAACTCCATAACCAGCTCACTGGATATGCTGCTCAAGAATCCTATCCTGATTCTGCTCTACTTCTCTACCTTGATTGTGACCAGTTGGCAACTGACTTTGTTCACCGTTCTGGTGCTGCCCGGTATGGGCTGGTTGATGGGGAAGGTCGGTAAAAAATTGAAGCGCAAGTCGTTGGAAGCCCAAGGGAAATGGAGTGACACCATGTCGCAACTGGAAGAGACGCTTGGTGGACTGCGTATAATCAAGGCTTTCATAGCCGAAGACAAGATGGTGGACCGTTTTAAGCAATGCAGCGACGAGCTGCGTGATGCTACCAACAAGGTGGCTATCCGTCAGTCGTTGGCACATCCGATGAGTGAATTCCTCGGTACGTTGCTCATTGTATTGGTACTGTGGTTCGGTGGCTTGCTCATTCTGGGTGAGGGTACGTCTATAGATGCCTCCACGTTTATCTTTTATATGGTGATTCTGTACAGTATCATCAATCCGTTGAAAGACTTTGCAAAGGCAGGATACAACATCCCGAAGGGGCTGGCATCCATGGAACGTGTGGACAAAATTCTGAAAGCCGAGAACCCCATTAAGGAACCGGTAAACCCGTTGCCGCTGCACGGGATGAATGACCGGATTGAATTTAAGGACCTCTCCTTCAGTTACGACGGCAAGCGCGAAGTGTTGAGGCACGTCAATCTGATGGTGCCCAAAGGACAGACCATTGCACTTGTCGGCCAGTCCGGTTCCGGCAAATCTACATTGGTGGATTTGCTGCCGCGCTATCACGATGTGCAGTTAGGTGAGATTACAATTGACGGTGTGAATATTAAGAATTTTCGCATTCACGACTTGCGTGCGTTGATAGGAAACGTGAACCAGGAGGCCATCCTGTTCAATGACACTTTCTTCAACAACATTGCCTTCGGTGTGGAAAATGCAACTATGGAGCAGGTGATCGAAGCGGCAAAGATTGCCAATGCCCACGACTTCATCATGGAGACCGAGCTCGGTTATCAGACCAACATTGGCGACCGTGGCGGCAAGCTTTCCGGCGGACAGCGCCAGCGTATCAGTATTGCCCGTGCTATCCTGAAGAATCCGCCTGTCCTGATACTCGATGAGGCCACTTCAGCACTCGATACCGAAAGCGAACGACTGGTGCAGGAGGCTTTGGAACGGCTGATGAAGACCCGTACCACGATTGCCATCGCCCACCGCCTTTCCACCATCAAGAATGCCGATGAGATTTGTGTACTCTATGAAGGTGAAATCGTGGAACGTGGTAAGCACGAGGAACTCTTGGCGAAGAACGGCTACTATAAGCGGCTGAATGATATGCAATCCCTTGCGTAGAGAGATGTGGACAGTTGAAGAGAATAATGAAGAAGAATTGATACGGAGATTGAAGCGTGGAGACTACAATGCTTTCTGCCGTATCTACGACCTCTATGCCAAGTGTCTTTACGCTTACAGCCTTCAATATATCAAGCAAGCCGAAGATGCCGAAGAAATCGTGCAGGATGTGTTTGTCAACCTCTGGAACCGGCGAGATACTATCCGGCAGGAACAGACTTTGCGTGCCCTGCTCTTTATCATGGCCAAACACTTGCTGATAAATGCCTACCGTGCACAGGTGAACCAACCTGTCTATGAAGATTACCTGAATTGTCAGGACCGGTTGAGTGTGGAAGATACCCGATACCGGATGGAATACAGTGACTTCCTGAAGAAGTTCGATAGCGCCCTTGCCACCCTGGTGCCTACGCAACAGAAGGTGGTCAGGCTGTCGCGACTGCAACAATGGTCGAACAAAGAAATAGCCCAGCACCTGCAGCTGAGTGAGCAGACGGTCAAGAACCAGCTTTCGCTCGGTATGAAAAAGTTGCGGGAAGTGTTCGACAAGCTTCTTTGCCTACCCGTCTTCATGTTAATACATTAACTAATCCTTATAAATCGAATTATTTATTAATAAACTGCTACCTTTTCGGTACGGATTGACTTTAAAGATTGTCATTATTAGAAAAAGACGGTAATGAAGGAACTGATAGATAAATATAGAGACAACACATTGACGGTCGAGGAACTGCTTCGGCTGAGACAGCAAGTGAACAGCGCCACAGACAACGAACTGGAGCAGCAACTGCTGGATGATTGGAACCGCAAGGATATGAACGGCATAGCTGTGGATGACGAGTGCGTCGACCGGATGAAGCGGCAGATAGATCGACGGATAGGCCGTGGTCCGAAAACTTCCGAACGATGGCGCTTCACCGGGTATACCTATATGCGTGTGGCCGTAGGCCTCCTGTTGCCCTTGCTGATGGCATACACCTTCTACCTGCGGCATGATAACAAACAGCTGAAAGCGAGTGAGGTGGTAGTGTCCGCCCATGCAGGAGAGCGTGCCAGCGTACTGTTGCCCGACGGAAGTCGGGTGATGCTTAACTCCATGTCGGCTTTATCCTACAGTCTTGGTACCTATAATCAAAAAGCACGGCACATTCATTTCAGTGGCGAAGGATACTTTGAGGTACGCCGTGATCCTCAATCACCGTTTATCATAGGTAGTTCCCATCTGCGGGTCGAAGTACTGGGTACTACTTTCAACCTTGCTGTTCGCTCCACCAGCAAGACAGCCGAATTGGCATTGGAAGAAGGCCGCGTGTTGCTTATCTCCACGCAAAAGAATGACAGCGTCTTTCTGAATCCTTCCGAGAAAGCCATTGTGGATCAACAAACGGGGAGCATTACCGTGGTGAAACCGTGTGACATCACCACGGCATCAGCCTGGATGCGTGGTGAACTGATATTCCGTAACTCGCCGCTGGCCGATATTCTGCACGCACTGGGCGAGACTTACCACCTGCGTTTCAAGGTAGAATGTCCGGAGTACGTGCATAATACTTTCACCGGTACTCTGCCCACCAAGGATTTGAACGAGGCACTGGAAATCATTGAGCTTTCCTACAACCTGAAAGCAAGCATCCGGAACAAAGAAGTGATTTTGGAGAAGAAATAGATATTTATATGTTGTACAACATATAAACGGATTGGTACTTTTTTTGTGTTTTCTTGTCTTTAGTTATGAAATCGGCCGATTTCATTTTTAAACTTAATCTGAAAAAAGTATTATGAACCAACATGCAAAGAAAAGATTCGTAGCATTCGTCTCATTCTGCCTGTTCTGCCTTGCCGGTCTTCCGCTGATGGCACAAGAGAACACAGTAACAATTGATGTACGTAACGCTTCCCTGCGGCAAGTGTTTGATGTAATTGAAAAGCAAACCACTTATCGCTTTGCCTATCAGGACGTAGTGATAGATAACCGGAAAGATATCTCCCTTAGCAAGAAAAATGCTTCTGTGCCTGCTGTGCTCGACATCGCACTGAAGGGACGGGATATGACCTATACTATCGTTTCATCCAAGTCCATTGTAATCACTCCCAAACAAGTTGCTTCCGCACAGGCAAGCGTCCAACGCCAAGTGACCGGAACAGTGACCGATGCCAACGGCGAACCAATCATAGGCGCCAATGTCCTGGTAAAGGGCGAAAGCGGAAAGGGAGTCATCACCGACTATGATGGCAACTTTGCCATCACCGTTTCTTCTGACGCTGTGCTGGAGTTCAGCTATATAGGATATTCTACTATCGCTTTGCCCGTGAATGGCAAGTCTGCATTGACGGTAAAACTGAAAGAAGACCAACAGTTGTTGGATGAAGTGGTGGTAGTGGGTTACGGCTTGCAAGCAAAGGTCAATCTTACCGGAGCAGTGGCTTCCGTTTCGAACAAGGAGCTGACTGCACGTCCCATCACTTCCGTTAAAGCGGGCATACAGGGATTGGTTCCGGGACTCACCATTACCAACAGCCAGGGACGGCCGGGCGAAGACTCGAGCACCATGCGTATCCGAGGTACTGGAACGCTGAACAATGCTTCGCCCTACATCCTGATTGACGGTGTGGAAGGCGGATCCATGAATCAGCTGGACCCCAACGACATTGAGTCCATATCCGTGCTGAAAGACGCTGCCTCTGCTGCCATCTACGGTTCGAAGGCTGCCAATGGTGTTATCCTTATTACCACCAAGCGAGGTAAGACAGGACGTCCCGTGCTGTCCTACAACGGTTCGGTGGGATGGCAGCGTGCTACGGGGCATGTGGAGCGCATGAACGCCGCTGACGCCGCCTCGTATTACAACCGTGCCCTCGAAGCCAGTGGCAAGAGCCCACGCTTTACGGACGAGGATATTGCACTCTTCCGCAATGGAAGTGACCCTTACGGGCATCCTGACACCGACTGGAACGAACTCGGGTATCAGGGAAGCGGATTCATGCACCAGCATAATGTGAACATCTCGGGGGGTAACGAAAGCGCGCAATACATGGCCTCGGTCGGATACCTGGGACAGGAGGGAATCATGCAACACAGCAACCGCCGACAGTTCAATCTGTGCACCAATCTCGACCTGAAACTGTCGGACAAGTTTACTGTACGCACCAATTTGGCCTACATCAACAACCGATATGACGACCCCACAAACTCCTATGTGGGCGGTGGTTCCGACCAAATCATACGCCAACTGAACCTCATTGCTCCTTGGATTCCCTATAAGAATGAAGATGGTTCTTACGGCACCATAGGTGATGGAAACCCTGTGGCATGGCTCGATCTGGACCAGGTGCTGACGCGCAAGACACAAAATTTTTCGGGCATCCTCTCGCTGGATTACCAGATATTGAAGGAACTGAAATTTACGGCTACGGGTGCATTTGTGTCGAATGTGCAGGTGACCAACGACTTTGTGAAAGATATACAGTACAATGAAAGCAAGTATCACGGACTCAATTCGCTTAAAGTGCGTCATTACCTGTGGAACCGTCCTTCGCTGGATCTTCTGTTGAATTACGCCAAGAACTTCGGCAAGCACAACCTCAAGGTGCTGGCAGGCTACAAGATTGAAAAGTACAATTATGATGAACTGAAAGCCGGGCGTCGGGATTTTCCGAATAATGACTTGACCGACATCAATGCCGGAACCTCGTCTACACAGACTAACGAAGGATTTACACGTGAACTGGCCATGATGTCCTACTTCGGGCGTATCAACTACGACTATGCCGGCAAGTACCTGTTCGAGGCCAATTTCCGTGCCGATGCCTCTTCACGCTTCAGCCCCGATAACCGCTGGGGATATTATCCCTCGCTCTCAGCCGGATGGCGCATTTCTGAAGAAAATTTCATGGAAGGCACACGCAACTGGCTGCAATCGCTCAAAATACGCGGTTCATGGGGACAATTAGGAAACCAGGACGCACTTGACGATTATTATCCATGGCTGGTGACCTACTCGTTGGGCAAAAATTATCCTTTCGGTGGCTCGCTGGAGTCGGGCATTGCACAGACAAATCAAAAACTGGAAACCATCTCGTGGGAGAAATCGACTACCTGGGGTATAGGTTTCGACTTGAGCCTGCTGGGTTGCATCGATTTGAACTTCGACTATTATGACCGTAAGACTACGGGTATCATCATGGACGTGGCGGTACCGGGTAGCTTCGGCCTCAGTGCCTACAAGGACAACGTGGGTGCTATGCGCAACCGGGGCGTAGAAATGACCTTGGGTTATCACAAAGAGTGGAACGACTGGACTTTCCGTGCCAATGGTAACATCGCTGTCAACCACAATGAGGTATTGAATCTGGGTGGGGTCAACGAGCAGATAGAATCAGACGGCTATCACATCAACCGGGTGGGCATGCCTTATCATGCTTTCTATGGCTATGTGGCCGACGGCCTGTTTAAGAGCCAGGAGGAAGCCGATGCCTATACCGAAAAATATGGCAACCCGTTCGGCTCGTCGAAAAAGTTCAAGGCAGGCGATGTGCGTTATCGTGATGTCGACGGTGACGGACGCCTTACCTCCAAGGATCGCGATGTCATCAGCTCCGAGCAGCCTAAGTTTACATTTGGCCTCAACCTGAGCGCTTCATGGAAAAGCCTTGATGCTTCTGTCTTGCTGCAAGGTGCCTGTGGTGTGTCGCGCTATTTCAATGAAGAGGTGTTCGGAGCCTTCAGAGGCGATACCAGTCATCCGGCCACGGCTTGGTTCAATGCTTGGTCGCCCGAAACTCCGAACGGCACATTCCCCCGTATCGTAGAACCTGACTATACAGCCAGCTACCCCAATACTGTATCCTCGTTCTGGATATTCAAGACTAACTACCTGCGTTTCAAAAATATCCAGTTGGGCTACACCCTGCCTTCGCAATCTTTGGGGCGTTTCGGCATTTCGCGTGCACGTATCTACTATTCGGCCGAGAACCTGTTCAAAATAGATAATCTGCCGGTCAATATCGACCCGGAATCGCCCTCAGGCCGCGGTTCACACTATCCGCAAGTGGCCACTCATTCATTCGGTATCAATTTAACCTTTTAACAACAGACGCTTATGAAACCAAATAACTTTCTCCTGCCCATTCTGCTGGCAGGTGTTCTGATGACCTCGTGTGACGATTTCTTTGACACTGCTCCCAAAGATGCCTTGTCGCCGGCCACATTCTGGAAAACTGAAAGCGACGCTCAAAAGGCTGCGGTGGCTTGCTATGAAGATTGGGTCAGCCCGGCTACCGGCTCCTCGGAGGTGTTCTTTGCCGATTGCATGTCCGACATTTGCTACAGCTTCACAGGTTCGAGCAGTTACAAGTATGTGGGTAACGGTTCGGCTACACGTTCTAGCACAGTGAAATATTATGACTACTCCATTATACGACGTTGCAACACGTTCATGGCCAATATTGATAAGGTGCCTTTTACTGATTCCAAGGCGAAGGACAACTTGGTGGGGCAAGTGCGTACTATCCGTGCTTGGCGCTATTTTCAGATGAATTTCTGGTACGGAGGCGTTCCCTTGATTACGGGATTGCCCCAGCTGGCTGATGAAGCCAAACTGCCGCGCGATTCGGAAGAAACCGTCAAGAAGTTTGTTTATGACGAACTGGACCAAGCCATCCGTGAACTTGACGAGCGGCCTGCAGCCCGCGGACGCATTGCCCGCGGAACGGCTCTTGCCATCAAGATGCGTTCGGCACTTTACTGGGGCGATCTGGATCGCGCGCTCTCGGCTGCACGTGACATCCAAGGCTTGCATCTTTATGAAATTGAAAAGACCCTCAGCTACCAAGAATTGTTCAGCCTTCGCGGAAGAGATTCGAAAGAGATTATCTGTTCCATGCAGCACATCCCTACTACCGAACCTTTCGGTAATACCATCCGCCTCTTCAGCAACCAGGATGGCGGCTGGGCCTCCATGGTGCCTACGCAGAATCTGGTAGACATGTTCGAAATGGACAACGGTCTGATGCCCGGTGAACCGGGTTCGGGTTACGATCCCATACACCCCTTTGCGCACCGCGACCCGCGTCTGGCACAAATTATCATCTATCCCGGACGTGACTGGCTGGGAGCCAACGGACAGATGCGCGTGTACAATACATTGGATAAGACCATTGACGGAAAAGCAAACTCCGATTATATGGATGCAGGCAACAACGCCACACACACAGGCATGATTTGGGCCAAATATACCGTGCCCATCTCGCAATACTCTGCTTCGCTTTCCGATGACGAACTTTGTCCCATCCTCTTTCGCTATGCCGAAGTACTGCTTACCATTGCCGAAATCAATGTAGAGAAAGGTGAGAACACCGATGAAGTATTTGCTATCATTGACGAACTGCGTACGCGTGGTGGACACATTGCTGTAGACCGGAGCCGCTACGCCACCCAGGCCAAACTGCGTGAACTCGTGCGTCGCGAGCGCTGCATAGAGTTGGCAGTCGAGGGTCTGCGACGTGCCGACTTGGTGAGATGGAAAGATGAAAACGGCAAGATGTTGGCCGAAACACTGCTCAACAGTCCGCTCTACCGTATGGTAGGCACCGTAGATGCTTCCCATCCCGATCCGGCAATGCGTGCAGTCATCGAGTTGCCCACCGAGGAAAACCAGCGGTTACGCAAACTGGAAGACCGTTCTTTCTATCCTTATCAGCGCTATTTGCCCATCCATCAGGAACAATTGAACACCAATCCCAACTTGACACAAACCGAAGGCTATGATTGATAACGACATGAAACGATTCTTCTCTGACCTTGCAAAGACTGTTTTCAGTCTCGTCTGCTTTGTCTGCCTGACGATGGCCGGACATGCGGCCGACCGCATCCGCATTCATCACGGACCTTATTTGCAGAATGTGAAAGAAACCGAAGCTACCTTTGTGTGGATGGCTAGCAAGCCCTCTGTAGGATGGGTGGAATTGGCCCCCGACGACGGCAGCAATTATTACAATAAAGAACGCCGCAAGTATTTTGATACGACCAACGGTGTGAAGAACACCTCGTTGCTTCATGTGGTAAAGGTGACCGGGCTTGAGCCCGGCACCGCCTACCGCTATCGTGTCTATGCCACCGAAGTGCTGGAACACAAGGGAGTGGAGGTGATATACGGTAAGACTGCCGCCCTTGATGTATATACCGCAAGGCCGCCCGTCTTCCGCACCCATGATGCCACGAAGCCCGAAACCTCTTTCGCCATCATCAACGACATTCATGGACGCACGGCTGATATTCCGGCTTTGCTGAATGCCGTCCACTGCCAGCAGAAAGACATGGTAATATTCAACGGTGATATGCTTACTCAATTGCGAAGTGAGGAAGAACTCTTCTCTGGGTTTATGGATGTTTCCATCGACCTGTTTGCAAAGCAGGTGCCCATGTATTATGCACGTGGCAATCACGAGACAAGGGGTCTGTTTGCCACCTCCTTTCAGCACTACTTCTCGCCCAAGGAGTCTCATTTGTATTACATGTTCCGCCAGGGTCCCGTATGCTTCCTCGTGCTTGATACCGGTGAGGATAAGCCTGACACGGATATCGAGTACAGCGGTATTACTGACTATGACAACTACCGTAACGAACAGGCCGAATGGCTGAAAGAAGCCGTACGCGCTCCCGAATTTCGCGATGCCAAGTTCCGGATTGTCATTGCACACATGCCCCCGCAACCTGTCAAGGGTCTGTGGCACGGGCCGCAAGAAGTACTTGATAAATTCGTGCCCATCCTCAACGAAGCGGGCATTGATGCCATGCTTTGCGGTCACCTGCACCGCTACCTGCACTGCAACCCCGACTCACAGGTGCGTTTCCCGGTGGTGGTCAATGCACACAATACGGTGATAGACGGGCAGACGAGCGGCGACCGGTTGCAGCTTGAAATACGCGACACTCAAGGAACTTTGGTTGACAAAATCCTGCTGGAACGGCACTAGGAAGAGTCGTTTCGGCACCCGAGCGGATGCCGGATATCGCAAGTGAATCTTGTTCGTTTCTTTCAGCTATAAACAGAGTCTTGGCATTCGTTTGCCGGGATTCTGTTCATGTAGCCGGGATTCATCTGCAATCTGAAAAATCGGTATCCCCAAAAACGAATGCCCCAATGAGCGAAACCGACCAGCAACATCTCCTATATACCTCTTTAAAATCTACTTTTTAGCTCCTTTATGTGTAATATAATCGTTTGTATATCAATATGATTATTTTTTTTGAATCTACTTTTACCTACTTATGACGTTTACTCTCTCTGTTTTTTCTTATTATAATAACATAATTTTGCCCAAGCAACACAAAAATAAGATATGGGCTGCGGCCGTTCAATCGGCACAGGCTTTTTAAAGAATGATTATGTTTTAAGAGGAAAATTAGATTTAGAAAAGTTTTTCAAACAGGTGTTGAAGAAGTTTTCCAGACAGGTAAAAAGAAAATAGGGATGATACGGAACCGGGTACGCTTGGTTCCTTTTCTTGCAGACTTCTTATAAAAATGAGACAATATCATGTATATGGATGGAATGAAATACATACAGCCGGAAAACCCTCGGAAAGGGGGGGGCTTCTTGCTGCTTCGCCGCTTCGTACAGAGGAGAAAGGACGAGATGTTTTGCACTTTTTTAACAAACAAATTCGTCTTTTCTATAAAGAATTGTCTTACTTTTGCAAAAACACAATCATCAGGCACGAGATAAATCTTATTATAAAAATATCATAATCCATGAAAATAAAAGTTGGTTTGATAGGGTTTGGCAGAATGGGGCAGATGTATTGGGAAGAGATGCAGAAGAGCGGTCGGTGGGACATTGCTTACATCTGCGATATTGACCCTGCCTCTCGAGAATTGGCCAGAAACCTTTCTCCTTCATCCAGAATCATATCCGATGAACAAGAAATCTTTGACGATCAGAGTGTAGAAGCTGTTGGTCTTTTTGCATTGGCAAATTCCAGGAAAGAACAAATAGAGAAAGCCGTTCATAGTGGCAAACACATTCTTACGGAAAAACCCATTGCCGATACCATCGACAAAGAGTGGGAAATTGTGGACCTGATCGAGAAGTATGACAAAATTGCCGCTGTCAACCTCTACCTGCGCAATTCCTGGTATCACCAAGCTATGAAGCAATTCATTGCCGAAGGCGAGATTGGTGAACTGGCTATTCTGCGTATCTGCCATATGACTCCAGGATTAGCACCGGGTGAAGGACACGAGTACGAAGGCCCGGCTTATCACGATTGCGGCATGCATTACATAGATATTGCCCGTTGGTATGCCGGCAGTGAATATAAAAGTTGGCACGCACAAGGCATGCGCATGTGGGATTACAAAGAC
Source organism: Bacteroides sp. L10-4 (assembly GCF_013373675.1). Lineage (NCBI taxonomy): Bacteria > Pseudomonadati > Bacteroidota > Bacteroidia > Bacteroidales > Bacteroidaceae > Bacteroides > Bacteroides sp. L10-4. Next base: position 4,080 of record NZ_JABXJH010000003.1, on the reverse strand, counting down.
CCTTGGTGGGTGCAGTGCCACGGCACATTCGAGAACGGTATTGTGTTCGATGTCACACAGGGATTTGTCTATGGACAACTTTCTCAGAATCAGACACACAATGCCTATACGGATATAATCGGTACCAAAGGCATCGTGCGCATGACACACGACTTCCGTACTGCTATCGTAGAACTTCATGGCGTCAGTCGCACTCTTCGTCTGGAAAAACCCTTCGGTGGAAAGAATCTGGATAAACTGTGCAACCTCATGGCCGACTCCATCGAGAGCGGCAAGCGTGATCCCGGGTTGCCTCTGATGCGCGATTCGGCAGTAGCCTCTCAGTACGGATGGACATTTCTGGACGATGCTCGCCGTCATGACTTGCCTGGTATAGGCGATTTGCAGACACTGGAAGAAATCAGAGAGCGTCGCCGTCACATGAAGGATGGCTACGGGTTGCTTCGTCCGAAGAAGACCGTTGTGTGAATCCGAAGTAAAAAACTGTTTTTCAAAACACATAATATTAACCGATTTTAAAATCTAAAGAACCATGTCGAAATTTACAAGAAGAGAATTTCTTAAGACCGGAGGTTTAGCTTTGGCGGGACTTACCATTGCTCCGAGCAGCATTTTGGGTAAGAGCCACGGACACGTACCTCCCAGTGACCGTTTGAACATTGCTGCCGTAGGTATCGGCGGTATGGGACATACAAACATCAATCATGTGAAAGCTACGGAAAACATCGTGGCTCTTTGTGATGTAGACTGGCGTTACGCGAAAGGTGTGTTCGATGAGCTTCCCAATGCGAAGAAGTATTGGGACTATCGCAAGATGTACGATGAAATGGGCAAGGACATCGATGCCGTTATCATCGCTACTGCCGACCATACGCATGCCATCATCACAGCTGATGCCATGACGATGGGCAAACATGTATATTGCCAGAAACCGTTGACGCATTCCGTATATGAGTCCCGTCTGCTTACCCGATTGGCCGCTTCTACGGGGGTAGTTACCCAGATGGGTAACCAAGGTTCTTCGGACGAAGGCACCGACTTGGTATGCGAGTGGATATGGAACGGTGAAATCGGTGACGTGACGAAAGTGGAATGTGCTACTGACCGTCCCATCTGGCCGCAAGGATTGAATGTTCCTGAAAAGGAAGATCGCATCCCCAAAACCTTGAACTGGGATTTATTTACCGGTCCGGCCAAGATGAATCCATATAACGAGATTTATCATCCTTGGAACTGGCGCGGATGGTGGGATTATGGTACGGGTGCTTTGGGTGATATGGCTTGTCATATCCTGCACCAGCCGTTCAGAGCTTTGAAGTTGCTGTATCCTACTAAAGTGGAAGGTTCGTCTACATTATTGCTCAATGCCTGCGCTCCGCAAGCACAGCACGTGAAGCTGACTTTCCCTGCTCGTGAGAATATGCCGAAGGTAGCTATGCCTGAGGTGGAAGTACACTGGTACGACGGTGGCATGATGCCCGAACGTCCGAAAGGCTTCCCCGAAGGAAAGCAACTGATGCAGAGCGGTGGCGGTCTGACCATTTTCCACGGAACGAAGGACACGCTGATTTGCGGTTGCTACGGACAGAACCCGTGGCTGCTCTCCGGCCGTGTGCCCAATGCACCGAAGGTTTGCCGCCGTGTGCCGAAGGCTATGAGTGGCGGTCATGAGATGGACTGGGTACGTGCTTGCAAGGAAAGTCCTTCCAGCCGCGTAATGCCTAAGTCAGACTTCTCTGAAGCAGGACCGATGAACGAAATGGTGGTAATGGGTGTATTGGCTGTTCGTCTGCAAGGTTTGAACAAGACATTGGAATGGGACGGTGCCAATATGCGCTTCACTAATATCGGCGACGACGAGACATTGCGTACAGTCATCAAAGACGGCTTTAAGATACACAACGGCCATCCGAGCTTCGACAAGACTTGGACAGATCCGGTAAATGCCAAAGCTTTTGCAGAAGAGCTCATCAAGCACAACTACCGCGAAGGCTGGAAGTTGCCCGATATGCCCAGATAAATATTAAAAAGAGCATCGGAACTAGGTTTCTGATGCTCATAAACGAATACTAATCATTTAATTTTTCAGATTATGAAGAAAATATATTATCCTTTGGCTTGTTGCCTTATTGGAGGCATGCTTGCCTCTTGCGGTGGCAGTGCAAAGAAATCGAACGCTACGGAAGAAGTCGTAGCTACTACTACTACTACTACAGTGTCCTACTCCAAGTCTCTGAAAGCCGACGAAACCGAAACTCTGGATTTGCCGGTAGACGCAGATGGTTACATCACTATCTTTGACGGAACAAGCTTCAACGGATGGCGCGGTTACGGTAAGGATAAGGTGCCTTCCCGTTGGATTATTGAGGACGGCTGCATCAAGTTCTGCGGAAGTGGTACAGGTGAAGGCCAGACAGGTGAGGGGGGCGACTTGATTTTTGCTCACAAGTTCAAAAATTTTGAGTTGGAACTGGAATGGAAGGTTTCCAAAGGTGGTAACTCCGGTATCTTCTATTTGGCTCAGGAGATTACTTCCAAGGATAATGACGGCAACGAAGTATTGGAACCCATCTATATCTCTGCTCCCGAATATCAGGTACTGGACAATGCCAACCATCCTGATGCCAAATTGGGCAAGGACAACAACCGCCAATCGGCTTCTCTTTATGATATGATTCCTGCTGTTCCGCAGAATGCAAATCCTTTCGGTGAATGGAACAAAGCCAAAATCATGGTATATAAAGGCACTGTGGTTCATGGTCAGAACGATGAGAATGTAGTGGAATATCACTTGTGGACCAAACAATGGACTGATATGTTGCAGGCTAGCAAATTCAGCGAAAAGAAATGGCCCTTGGCCTTCGAATTGCTGAACAATTGCGGTGGTGAGAATCACGAAGGTTTCATCGGATTGCAAGATCATGGTGATGACGTATGGTTCCGCAACATCCGTGTAAAGGTTCTCGACTAATCCTTTTTTTAAGATAGTATTATGAGAATCAAACAGATGATGATTTTGTCAGCACTGTGCTTGTCCATGATGACTACAAGCTGTAGCACCCACAGCACGGAAACAATGCCGGAAACGACGAAAAAGGAAGTAGCCATACAGCTCTACTCTGTAAGAGACTTGGTGAAGGACGGTAGTAACCTCGACCGGATTCTGAAGGACCTGGCTGATATGGGCTATACCAGTGTGGAGGCCGCCAACTACAATGACGGTAAGTTCTACGGCAAGACTCCCCAAGAGTTCAAGCAGATGGTGGAAAAGAGCGGTATGACCGTGCTTTCTTCACACACTACCCGCGGGTTGTCGGACGAGGAACTGGCTTCGGGCAACTTTACGGAAGCCTTGAAATGGTGGGACCAGTGCATTACTGCCCATAAGGAGGCCGGTATGGAGTATATCGTGACTCCGTGGATGAACGTTCCCAAGACATTGAAAGACTTGCAAACCTACTGCGACTATTACAATGAAGTGGGCAAGCGCTGCCTGGCTGCCGGTCTGAAATATGGCTATCACAATCATGCCCATGAATTCCAGAAAGTGGAGGACAAGGAACTGATGCTGGACTACATGCTGCAACACACCAACCCCGAATATGTATTCTTCCAGATGGACGTTTACTGGGTAGTGCGCGGCCAGAACAGTCCGGTGGATTACTTCAACAAGTATCCCGGACGTTTCACCATGCTCCATATCAAGGATCACCGCGAGATAGGACAGAGTGGTATGGTAGGTTATGATGCTATCTTCAAGAATACGGATACTGCCGGTGTGCGGCACATCGTAGCTGAGATAGAGAAATACAGCTGCTCCGTAGAAGAGAGTGTGAAGCAGAGTCTTGACTACTTACTTGAGGCTCCTTTCGTGAAGGCATCGTATAGTAAATAAGACGCTATGGCTGAGGCTTGTTGATAAGCTGAAAGCCGATAGCTGTCTGGCAGGAGGGTGAATTCTAAGTCCTCTCCAAACAATATCTATAAAATCTTACCCAAGTTTACGAACATTAACGTATCCTTGGGTAAGTTTGTATATAGACATAACTACTCTTCAGAAGTGTATAGCTACTTCCTAAA